>JAISJC010000005.1 GCA_031261745.1 Oscillospiraceae bacterium | reverse complement strand
ACGTTGTATGTGTTAATAGTATTATATTATAAATATCTCCTCGTGTCAAGCCTCTTTTGCTGAAAATTAGCGGGCTTGGAAAATTCTTTGAATTATCGACGCCTGAAACTCGGGTTATAACACAACGCGGCTATTTTACAATAACCGCGTTGTTCATTTTCAGTTGAAAAATTTAACTTGTGGTTAAATCACTGACCTATCTTCTCCGCCAGTATGCGCATCACCTCGTCGAAGTCCACGGGCTTTGCCAAGTGTCCGTCCATTCCCGACGCGACGGACGCGTCCACGTCCTCCGGATACGCGTTCGCGGACAGCGCGACTATCGGCACTATTTTCGCGTCCTCGCGCGGCAGCGCGCGGATTTCCCTCGCGGCGTCGTGACCGCCCTTATTCGGCATCAGCAGGTCCATAAACACAAACGAGTAATACCCCTCCGGCGAGATCCTGAACTTCTCTACTGCGTCCGCACCGTCAACAGCTTCCTCAACCTCCGCGCTCGTTTCGCTCAGTATTTCAGTGAGGATTACGCGGTTAATCTCGATGTCCTCGACGGACAGAATGCGCTTGCCCGCGAGGTTCGGGACGACGGGCGCGCCGGTATCGAGCAGAACTCCGGCCTTTTCAAGGCGGAGCTTGAACGAGAACGTGCTGCCCTCGCCGAGCTTGCTCTCGGCAGTGATTTCGCCGCCCATCAACTTTACAAGGCTCTGCGAAATTGCGAGTCCGAGACCGGTTCCGATATGCTTCATATTGTTGCTGGAACCCTGCTCAAACGCGACGAAGAGCGTCTTCTTCTGCTCCTCCGATATGCCGATTCCGCTGTCGCGAATGGTGAACGCGACGTCCATAAACGCATCGGCATTCTGCACTACTTCAACGTCAAATCCGACTTCGCCGTCCTCCGGCGTGAACTTCACGGCGTTGCCGAGAAGATTCAGCAGAACCTGACGCAGGCGTAGCTTATCTCCGCTGACCGCCGTCGCGTCGAGTCCGCCGATGTTCGGTTTGAACACTATCCCCTTTTCGTTGCAGTGTTCGCGAATGATGACCGTAACATCGTCCACCGCGCGGGCGAGTACGAACCGCTCCGGAACAATCTTCATCTCACCGGACTCGATATTGGACATATCGAGAATGTCGTTCAGTATGCCGAGCAGGTGATCCGACGCATTGGCGACCTCGCGTATCGCGCGCGCTGTCTCGTCGTACGACGGTGCCTTTTGGGCGTACCGCGTCATTCCGATAATCGCATTGAGCGGCGTGCGCACCTCGTGACTGATGTTCGTAAGGAATCTGCTCTTCGCGCGGGAGGCGGCCTCTGCCGCTTCGGTTTTGATGACAAGCTCGCGCGTGCGCTCTTCAACGATGCCTTCAAGACCTTCGTTTATCTCTTCGAGCTTTATGCTCTTAATGAAATTAGACACGTACAGCCGGTAGACGAAAACGGATATCAAAACCGCAACACCCGTAATAATTATGTAATTGGCGCGCATATCCGAATCGAAAAACTCAATCAGCGAGCTGAACTCGGTGTCGCCGAGCGGAACGATTTCCATTCCCATTGTGAGCGTAACGTCCTGCGTAAACCACATAAGCAAAAGTGTGTAAATAAACGTGCCGCCGATTGTTATCAGGCTCTGCAACGGTTTGAGGATAGGAATCATACCCACCATCATCATAAGAATTACAAGGCTGAAAAAGCCCTGATGCGACAGGATATTGCACGTTCCGAACGCAAACTGAATCGTCAGATATAAATACAGCAGGCTCTGCACGAGAACCGTTTTTACCGTGTTGTTCTTAATTTTGCCGCGTTTTGACAGCCCGAGCAACACCCAGTAAATCGCGCCCGCTGCGAGGGTGATGACAGACAGGATAACATAGAACCCCACAAGCGGCGGCATATCCCCGCCGCCGCCATAGCGGAGCGAGCCTTGCGGCACCGCCATATTGACGACCTGCAATACGAGTTGCATCGCAACCATATAGATCGAGAACCCGAACATACGGCTGACGTTGGTGTCTAACCGCTCCGCCTCAAACCGATCGCGGTATTCCCGCATAATCGTTACGTCCGCGGACTTTTTTTCTCTTCTTGCCATTACGCTTCTCTCCTTTATTATTTCGCTGCGGCCAGATACATCTTTAATTTTGCGATGCCGCGCTTGGATAGCGAAACGATTGCCATAATAATGCACGCTGTGAAGATAACCAGCAAACCGAATATCAGCATATCTTTCCAATTCATCGGAACTGAACGGAATTCCGCGTCAAATCCGCCCGTATTTGACAGGAACGAGAGCCACGCGCCGGCGGACATTGACGTAAACAGGTGATTTACAAGCTGCGTTTTTACGAAAACCAACCCCTGCATATATACCTGCACAAGTTGTACGTGGCAGAGGTACATCGCGAGGGAAATATGCCCGAACCCTCGCCAGAACGGCTTGTTCAGCCACCGTGAGATATAGTCTTCATTGAGGAAGGACAACAGAATTATTATCATCATATACGGGATTTTGCGGAAATTGTCAACGCTCACACCCGTGTAGATGGTCAGCGCGAAGATGCGATATATTGCGAACGCCATTATTGCGGTCAGAAGCAGCCGCCAGAGTGCGGACAGGTCTTTTTTCGAGAGGTAGTCATACAACCGGTACATTGAAATGCCGAGCGACATCTCCGCAATCGCGTGTACGCTGCCCGCGCTCAAAAATCCCATCTTGACGGTGAAATCAAGCAGAATGCCCGAATTGAGCGAGAAGAAAATGTACCCAAGGACGCCGAGGGCCGGCGCGAGGAACATTACGAAATCGTGGTGCTTGTAAATCGCGTAAGTGTACAGATACCCTATGAGCAGCAGGTGCGTGAGGAACCACATATGCACAACGGGCGACGCGCCGTTGTTGTAGCCGAACGGCGTTCCGACCATAATCAGCCATTCCCATTCGGAATTGAGCAGATTGTGCAGAATACTCGTCGGCTTTACCGCGCCGAAGATGGCCCCCGCCGACTGCACGCCCATCAAAGGGTACAGCACAAAGCCGAAGAGCAGCACGACGATAAGGATCGGGTAGATCGCTTTGAGCTTTTTCACGACGAAATCCAGCGCGGCGTGCGCCGCCTCGCGCGTGGAAACAGGCTCAAACCTGCGCGACAGCTTGCGGTGCGAACTCATCGCCATTGTGAATCCCGCAAGAATGAAGAAGAACTCTACCGCGCCGGAGCCGGAGGACAGGGCTTTCTTTTGCGAATAGAAGAAAATCTCCAAATGATACAGACATACGAACACAGTGAAGAAGAACCGCCAGAACTCGACGCTGGATATGCGCTGGGATTTTGTTTCGGTCATTGTGGTACCTCCTATTTAAGATAATAGTCTCGTCCGTAGTTATATGCCTCGTCGGCAATCCAGTGGTTTGCCTCGTCCAGACTCGTATCGCCGTATCGCGCCATTAAAGACCCGAAAAACGAGAACCCGCCGTCCTTGCCGTAGGTGTCAATACAGTCGCGCACACCCTGACGGACGCTCTCCTCCGTGTCGTTCTCACCCGGCACCCACGTATAGCAACCTGCGAGCGCGATATTGCGCCCGTGCTTTGCCTTGATTGCGAGCAAATCGTTTGAAAGCTGCGCGGGGTCCCAGATTTTTGTCCCGATTTCCATCATATCTTCGACAAACGGCCCGCATTTGCCGCAGTTGTGGAACTGAATCGGAATTCCGCGCTCTAACGCGGGCTTTGTGAGCCGCGCGTAGACGGGTTTCAGTACGTCTTTGAAAAAACTCGGCGAGATAAACGGCGTGTGGTTCGCCGCCGTGTCGTCCAAGAGGTACAGCAGGTCGGGCGTGTAGTATTCGACCGTCGCCTCGACAATCGGGACGTACAAATCCGCCATTTTGTGCAGCAGCTCCTCAACCTCCTCCGGTTCCTCCGCACAGGCGAGCAGCCCCTCCGAAAAGCCCATAAACGCGATGAACTGCTGGAACGGCATAAGGCCGATTGTCGCCATTGCGGCGGACTGTGAGCGGTCGATATCCGCGTTTTTGTAGTCCTCGGCTGCGAGCTTCTCCCAGTCAACGCTGCCGGGCAGCTTCGGGAATTTGATTACGTCGCGCCATTTCGTGACGTCCGTGAGCAGGAAATTATTCGGCTCCGGAATGCACGCGAAGTTTGTCTCCGCGTTCGCGATGTACTTCACGCCCCAGATATCCGTCCGCCCCGTAGGCGACGGCGACAGGTGCGTTTCGTCGAACAGGCTCGGCCCCATAATGCGGCACGGCGACTCCTTATAGCCCGGAAATCCCATTGAATACACGGGGATATACTCCGGCAACTCGCCCGTCGTCAGGCGCAGGAAATTCTCTTTCGGTGTCAGCTTGGATTTCATTTTGTCCCTCCGATAATTACAACATTTTTCAGCGCGCCCCTGGTGGAATCCTCCAACGCCTCCTTGATATTGTCGAGCGTGAAGCGGTTTGTGAGCAGCGCGTCGATGTCCACATACCCACGGCGGTAGTAGTCCATATAGACCGGAATGTCGCGCCGCAGCTCAATCGCGCCCATTACGCTGCCCGTAATGCGCTTGCCGAACAGCAGTTCCATTCCGTTTATATCGTGCAAATACTCATTTTCCCACAGCTCGTGACCGACGATAACCGTCTGCCCCCACTTTGCGGTCAAATCAAACGCGAGCCGCTTTATCGGCTTGCCCGCGACAGCGACGACGCAGTGGTCCGCGCCGTAGGCGTCGCCCTCGCCCGTGCCGCCCGCGAAAACGCCCGTAATCTTCTTCAACTCTTCCATAACGTCCTGCGTTTTCGGGTTAATTGTATGCGTCGCTCCGAATTTCTTCGCCGCTTCGAGTTTCACGTCCATAACGTCCACCGCGATAATCGGAATCGCCCCCGCGAGCCGCGCGCCCATAATCGCGGACAGCCCGACGCCGCCGCAGCCGACGACAGCAAAGCTCTCCCCCGCCTTGATTTTGCAGCGGTTCAGCACCGCGCCGAAGCCCGACATAAAGCCGCAGGCGAGCGCGGAGCCGATTTCAAACGGAATATCGTCGTCGAGCTTACAGAGCATATTCTCGTGCGCGTTCGTGTATTCGGCGAAGCCCGACGCGCCGGAGCAGGTCTGCGTAATCGCTTCGCCGTTCAGCCGCGTATACGGCGACGGGACGCGGAAGCTCATCGCCGGAATGTTCTCGCAGAACCACTCCTGCCCCAAAAGACACGGCTTGCAATGTCCGCAGCCCTGACGAATTTCG
This sequence comes from Oscillospiraceae bacterium, assembly GCA_031261745.1. Taxonomy (GTDB): domain Bacteria; phylum Bacillota; class Clostridia; order Oscillospirales; family Oscillospiraceae; genus JAIRRO01. The sequence goes on along the minus strand of JAISJC010000005.1, from coordinate 1,908 downwards.
GTGCAGAGAACGCGGTCGCCCGGCTTGACGTATGTCACGCCCGCGCCGATTTTGTCCACGATACCCGCGATTTCGTGACCCGCGATTCCGGGGCCGTCATACGCGCCGTGTTCGCCGTTGAGCGCGTGAATGTCGCTGTGACAGATTGTGCAGGTCATAATCTTGATGCGGACCTCGCGCTCGCCGGGTTCGGCAAGCTCAACCTCTTCGACTATAATATCGTCGCCCATCTTCGGGACGATTGCGGCTTTGATTCTCATATTTCCCTCTCCAATCTATGAATAGAATTTAGCGAACGCAAGGCGTGAGCCGCCGCGCAGCGGCGTGACTCTCGCCCGCAGGGCGAGTTCCCGCAGGCGGGCTTTGCCTGCCGAGGATGCTAAATATGCGCTGCGCCGTCCACAATCAAATTTTGTCCGACGACGAACAGATTTTCCTGCGCGAAGAACATAGCGACGCGCGCGATGTCAATCGGCTCCGCGACGCGGCCGAGCGGCGTGACCGACGCGACGTAGGCGAATTCCTCAGGCGGCGAGTCCTTTTTCATCGGGGTGTTCACCATTCCCGGAGAAATCGAGTTGAAAATGATGTTGTCCGGCGCGTATTTCGACGCGAACGCCTTGGTCTGCGTGTTCGCCGCGCCCTTGGAGGACACATACGCGGGCGAGGAATACTGCCCGTCCACGCCGCAGACCGACGTGATATTCACGACGCGCCCGAAATGCGCCGCTTTCATCGCCGGCAACACGGCAACGCTCATAAGATAATGCCCAAGGGCGTGGATTTTGAAGAATTTGAGGTATTCCTCCGGGTCCTGAATCTCAAATAAATCGCGGAACGTCTGACCCTCCTGCAAATCCGACTCGATTCCCGCGTTGTTCACGAGAATGTCAATCCGTCCGAACGCGCGCAAAACCTCCGCAACGCCGCTTTTCACGGCGGCCTCGTCGCTCACGTCCACGGAGAGCGCAAGGACCTTATCGGTGTGTTTCAGGCACTCCGCGCGCGTCTCCGCGAGCTTTTCGGCGCGGCGACCGAACAGCGCGACACTCGCGCCGCCCTTTGCAAACTCAATCGCGCAGGCCTGACCAATTCCCGTTCCCGCTCCCGTGACAATCGCGGCGCGCCCCGCGAAACCGTAGTCAATGTAACTAATCATAAAAACAACTCACTTAACGAATCTTTTTCGTGGATACGCTTTATTGCGTCGGCGAACAACTCCGAAACCGAGACGACCTTAATTTTGGGACAGCCCTCAATGCGCGGATTGTCTATGGTGTCGGTCACATAGAGCGTTTCGATGTCGCTGTCCGCAAGCGTTTTGACGCCCGCTTCGGAGAGCGGCGCGTGTGAGACAAACGCGAGTATACGCTCCGCACCGTTGTTTTTCAGCATAGCCGCAATTTCTTTCAGTGTTCCGCAGGAAATTGTGAAATCGTCCACAATCACGGCGGTTTTGCCCTTAACCTCACCGAACAAATCGAGAATTTCCGCTTTTTCATCGTGCGCCGCCCTGCGCTTGTTCCCGATTGCGAGCGGTACTCCGAGCTTGCGCGAGTAATAAGACGCGTTTTTCGCGAACCCCTCGTCCGGCGAGACTATTACATAGTTTTCGAGTTTCAGAGACTTGATACGATCGCAGAAAATATTCGCCGCGTAAAGATGGTCCACCGGTCTGTGGAAAAACCCTTGGATTTGCGGACTGTGCAGGTCCATTGTAACCACGCGGTTGACGCCCACGGCTTCAAGACAGTCGGCGCAGACCCTCGCGCGGATTGAAACCCGCGGTTCGTCCTTTTTGTCCGCTTTCGCGTAGCTGAAATAAGGCATTATAACGGTCACGGAATTAACGCTCGTGCGGTTGAACGCGTCAACCCAAAAGAGCAGCTCCATAAACTCGTTGTTCGG
>JAISJC010000129.1 GCA_031261745.1 Oscillospiraceae bacterium | reverse complement strand
TTTCTCGCGCTCGGCGCGGGCGGAATCGGCATATTTCTGCCGATTCTGCCCACGACCCCGTTCGTAATGGTCGCGGCGGGCTGTTTCGGCGCGTCCAGCCCGCGCCTCGCCGAAAAGCTCGAAAACACAAAGATTTTCGGCGAATACGTCCGCAATTACCGCAACAAAACCGGCATCTCCAAGAAGTCGCGGTATGTGGGTATCGCGTGCCTTTGGGCGACGCTCGTCATCTCCGGCGCGGTCGTGCATAAGCCGAAAATGCTGATTGTCCTCGCCGTCGTCGGCGTCGCGGTCACAATCCACATCTTAATGTTAAGAAAAGCAAAGGAGAACATACAATGAAAATCGAACTCGACAAAGCGGTAGTCACCCTCACTCCGGAAAATCAGAACGAAAAGGCGCAGCTCGAACACCTCTGGCGGCTTCTGATTGACTGCAACGGTCCGACGCTGAACCTCACGCCCATCGGCGAATATGTGCCGCTGAAAAACGGCAACGGCGCGCAGTTTTACATAGAGGGGCTGCTGCACGAGGACAAGACAGGCGCGAAAATCGTTTCGGCTCCCTACGTCGCCGTGTACGCGGCGGAGGACTGCACCGTCTACTGCGCGACGTGCAACAAGATTATCGACCTGAAACGCGGCGATGAGATTCCGCTGTGCTGCGGCAAACTGATGGAAATTATCGACTGAAAAACTCAAACAAATACATCAATCCCCCGCGCAGTTGCGCGGGGGATTGATGTATTTTATAATTCAGTGTCATCGGTGTTTTCCGGAAATTCAATTAATTCCGCTTCGGAAATATACTTTTCCTCCGCATCCTGCTGCGCCTTTTGCAGCATTTCAATCGCGTCGGTGACGCTGTTGAACAGCGCGAGATACATCGCCTTATAGTTTGGCATAGTATTACAACCTTTCACTCTTTGATTCAACATTTTAATACAAATGTTTATTAAAGTCAATAGTGAATATCTTTACTATGATATCATCACCCTATTGAAATATAAAGGGGTGACGATATTGGAGCATTACGTCCGGCGGCTTCGCGAGCTGCGCGAAGATAACGATTTAACACAGCGCGAAATTGCAAAAATCCTCGGCACTTCGCAGACGATGTACGCGCGGTACGAGCGGGCGGCAAATGAACTTCCGATTCGTCATTTAATTACACTGTGTAAATATTACGGCGTTTCCGCCGATGAAATTTTAGGGTTAAACAAATAACAACACAGGGGGCGGTCACTACCGTCCCCTGTTTTTGTCAGGCCGCACCAAACACCGTTTGCCGAAGCCGATCAAATCGTCTCTCCCCGCCGCCTTTAACGCCTCGATTACGAGCCGCCGCTTTTCCGGTCTGCGCCATTGCAGCAGCGCGCGCTGGTGCGACTTCTCGCGCGGGGTTTTCGGCACGTACACGGATTCCATCGTGCGCGGGTCAATTCCCGTGTGGTACATACAGGTCGAGAGCGTCCCCGGCGTCGGGTAAAAGTCCTGAACCTGCTCCGGCTGGCGGCCGGTTTTGTGCAGATATTCCGCGAGGGCTACCGCGTCCGTCAGCGTCGAGCCGGGGTGCGAGGAAATCAGGTACGGCACGAGGAACTGCTGCTTGCCGTAGCGTTCGTTTAGCTTGACGTACTTGTCCATAAAGCGGTTGTAGACGGCGTTCGGCGGCTTGCCCATATAGTCGAGGACGCTGTCGATGCAATGCTCCGGCGCGACTTTCAGCTGGCCGGAGATGTGGTTTTTCACGAGTTCGGGAAAAAATTCGCCGTTCTTGTCGAGCATCAGATAGTCGAAGCGGATTCCGCTGCGCACAAAGACTTTTTTCACGCCCGGCACGGCGGCGAGCTTCCGCAGGAGCAGCAGATAATCCGTGTGGTCCGCGTCGAGGTTGCCGCACGGCTCCGGCGTCAGGCAATTTTTCCCGACGCAGAGTCCGTCTTTCAGCTGTTTTTGGCACGACGGGCGGCGGAAATTCGCCGTCGGACCGCCGACGTCGTGAATGTAGCCCTTGAAGTCGGGGAGCTGCGTCAGCTCCTCAACCTCGCGCACGAGCGACGCGTGGGAGCGCGCCGTGACCATTCGCCCCTGGTGGAACGCGAGCGAGCAGAAGTTACACGCGCCGAAGCAGCCGCGGTTGTGAATGACGGAGAATTTTACCTCCTCAATCGCGGGTACGCCGCCCATTTCCGCGTAACTTGGGTGCGGCTCGCGCATATACGGAAACTCCGAAACGCGGTCAAATTCCTCCGTCGTGAGCGGCATCGCCGGCGGATTTACGATGAGAACGCGGTCGCCGACCGCCTGAATAACCGCGCGTCCGCGCACGGGGTCGTGCTCGTCGTATTGCGTCATATTCGCCTCGGCGTAGGCGCGGTTGTCCTCCGTAACGCGCTCAAAAGACGCGCACTCGACGAGCGGGAACCGCGCCGCGTCCGCGCCGTGCGCGATAAACGCGGTGCCGCGAATGTCGGTCAGTTCAGTGACCGATTCGCCCTTTGAGAGGCGGCGGGCAATCTCGCGCGTCGCGGTTTCGCCCATTCCGTAGGTGAGCAAATCCGCTTTGCAGTCGAAAATAATCGGGCGGCGAACCTTGTCGTCCCAGTAGTCGTAGTGCGCGAAACGCCGCAGCGACGCTTCCAGTCCGCCGACGACGACGGGCAAATCGGGGAACGCCTCGCGCGCGCGGACGGAATAGGTGATGCTCGCGCGGTCGGGGCGCAGACCCGCTTTTTTGCCGGGGGAATAAAAATCCTCGCTACGCGTCTTCTTCGCGGCGGTGTATTTCGCGACCATTGAGTCGAGGTTCCCCGCGCCGACGAGGATGGCGTAGCGCGGTCTGCCCATCGCGGTAAAGTCCGACGCGTCGGTCCATTTCGGCTGTGCGAGAACGGCGACGCGGAAGCCGTCGGCTTCGAGGACGCGCGCGATTACGGCCGCGCCGAAACTCGGATGGTCCACATACGCGTCACCCGTGACGACGAGGAAGTCATAATAATACCACCCGCGCGCGACCATTTCCTCACGCGAAACGGGCAGGAAATCTTTGAATTTCATAATAATACCTCACAATTATTGTAGCACAGCTTGACCGAAATAGAAAGCCTTTCTTTTTATCCCTTGACAATGTACAGTGTGATGTTGTATATTGTTACCAAACAACAACGATTTGAAAGGGGAATTTTTTATGTTCAGGACAAGATATACCGCGCTCTCCGGAGCGGACGTCAAGGCGGCGTTCGCGAAAATCACCGCGCCCAAGGCAAAGGAATCGGACTCCCTCGCGGGAAAAAAGGTCTCGTTCACGGTCGGCTTGGACGACTTCGACTACGATTTCACCTCCGAAACGACGTTTGTGACCCACGGTATCGAGGTAGAGTACGCGGCGAAGAAGCTCAAGCACGTCACGCTCTTCACCTACAAGCTCCCCGGCGGCGAGAGCATTTATACCGTCATCTGGGACGCGAAAACGGGCCTCGTCACGATTTTCGAGGCCTGGTTTGACGCCTCCGACGAGAAGTACGCGCGCGAGGTCAAGCGCGAGATTTACTACGGCTGGGATAAGTCCCTCAAAGAGAAGCCGGAGACGCTGCACGGCCTGACGAACCGCCTTGA
>JAISJC010000006.1 GCA_031261745.1 Oscillospiraceae bacterium | reverse complement strand
GGCGTGAAAACGCCCGCCGTCCGATATAAAATGAGGATAAAAAAATGAAAAAGACACTTGCAATTCTGCTCGCAGTGCTTATTCTCCTGTCCGCCGCGGCGTGCGCGGCGAAAAGCGGTGTGTCCGAATCGCCGCCGCGCGGCGAGGGCGGCTATGCGGATTCGGATTACGGCTACGACTACGCTGAAAATTCGGTCGGCGAGGCTATGCCAATGGCTCCGATTGCGCCCGGCTACGCGCCCGAGCCCGCCGCCGACGGCAAGCCGGGGCTGGGGCTGATTTCGTCGCACCTGCTCTCGTCGTCAAGCGCGATGATTTCGGAGAAAATCATCTATTCCGCGAACGCATCGATTGAAACGACGGAGTACGACGCGTCCCTGCAAACGCTCGCGGAGCTGATTAAGAGCTATGACGCGTTCATCGAAAATTCGTATGAGAGCGGCTACGGCGTGAACGACTATTACGGCGGACCGGAGATGGGGTACCGCTCGGCGAGCTTTACGCTCCGCGTGCCGAGCGCGCGTTTCGCGGACTTCATCGAAAAGCTGTCTACAATCGGCAGCGTGAGGAACCAGTCCTCGAACGCGGAGAACGTCACGGAGCAGTATTCCGACTATGAGTCGCGGCTTAAAACGTACCGCGTCGAGGAAGAACGCCTGCTCGCGATGCTCGAAAAGGCGGACACGGTCGCGGATATGATTACGATTGAGTCCACGCTGTCGGGCGTGCGGTACAACATCGAGTACATTACATCAAGCCTGCAAAACCTCGGAAACCGCATCAATTACAGCTCCGTTTACCTCAGCATTCAGGAGGTGCAAAAGCTCACGAAGGTCGAGCCGATCAACCTCACCTACGGACAGCAAATCGCCGAGGGACTGAAAAACACATTCGCGTGTATCGGCGCGTTTTTCGCGGGTTTCTTCAAGTATCTCATTATCGCGCTGCCGGTTTTAATAATCCTCGCGGTGGTTGCGGTAATCGTGGCTTTAATCATTAAAAATCGCAGGACAAAAAAGAAAAAGGAAGAGAAAAATGGCTGACGATAAAAAAGACGAACAGCTCACGCTGGATCTGCTGCCCAAGGAGGGGGAGCGGGTTCTGCACGAGCTGGACGACGGCAATATGGTGATTGTGCGCGAACGCAATAATTTCCTGTACATCATTGAATTTAACCGCGAGTACCATATGTTCTCGCACACGACCGGCGCGACGGGCGGCGGTCAGCGGCAGTTTCCTTTGGACGAAAAGTATCGGGCGAGCATCCGCAAGCTCACGGACCTTGCCGACGCGGCGTATGTCTGCATCTTTGACCGCAATAAGCTCGAAATCTATGCCGTTCTCGCGTCTGCGGAGGAGGGAATCCTCGCGATGTTCCCTGGTGAGGACCGCGACGCGGACGAGGATGTTGAGTTTGAACCGTGGAACCGCAAAAAAAAGGACAAGTCCGAGAAAATGCCGACGGACGGCGTAGCCGGCTCCGACTTCCCAAGCGAAAACTTCGACGATTTGTTCAAGGTGGAGTGACTTTCCGGTTGTGAATGACGTTGAAATCCGTGATGTGCTGTTCCGGTATTTGGACGAAAAGCACGCGAAAATCCGCGTCTTTGACGAGCTTGTAATCGGTCGCGCGCGGGCGGATATCGTCGCGGTGACGGACCGCGTAACTGGCTTTGAAATCAAGGGCGACACCGACACATACGCGCGTCTGCCGGGGCAAATCGCCGAATACGACAGGTATTTCGAGGAGAATTGCATCGTCGTCGGCGCGAGCCACCGCCGCAGCGTCGAGCGTCACATCCCCGAATACTGGGGGATTATCTGCGTCGCGGAGGCGGACGGCGGCGCGGCTGTTGAGGTCGTGCGAGAGCCGCAGGAAACCATCGGCTTTTCTTGGCGGAAACACCTTGGGCTATTGTGGCGCAGCGAGCTGGGGCGTATTCTGAAACAGAACGGTCAGCCGAAGTACTACAACAAGCGCAAGAGCTTTCTCGTGAAATCCGCGCTCACAATCCCGAAGGACACGCTGCGCGCGCAGGTGTGCGAGGAGCTTTTCGAGCGCGACTATACGCTGTAAAATCAACCAAACGGAGATAAAATCAATCAAATGTCAACAACGCGGTTATTGTAAAATAGCCGCGTTGTGTTATGATGTAGACAGAACGTGCGCGTTACTGAAAAACGGAGGTGTACTATGGACATCACAATCAACGAGAGCCTGAAAAGGCTGCGGACCGCAAAAGGCTCCACGCAGGACGACCTCGCGCGGCACCTCGGCATTACGATGCAGGCCGTTTCAAAGTGGGAGCGCGGCGAACGCTATCCGGACATCACGCTGCTGCCCGTGATTGTGGAGTTCTACAACGTGACGGTGGACGCCCTGCTCGGCATTGACGAGATGAAAAAAGAGGAGCGCATCTACGAGCTGCTCCGCATACACCGCGTAAAGAGCAAATTCTATAACGCGGAGGAAATCAGCGACGGGGAATTTACGGAGAAAATCGGGGAGTTGCAGGGCTTTCTGCGCGAGGCGCGCCGCGAATTCCCGAACGATTTTCGCTTAATGCTGCTGTATATGGAATCGCTGTCGCCGACGCGGCGCGGCGAGCTTCAGGTGAACCGCGACGACTACGACGAGATTGTCGCCCTCGGTGAGCGCATTCTCGCGGAGTGTACGGACGACGGTATTCGCCTGAATACCCAGCTCGGCCTATGCCGATTCTACGCCGCGTGCGGCGAGACTGAAAAGGCGAAGGAATACGCGCGAATGACGAGCGGCGTGTGGCAGCCGATGACGCTGATGCCACTGCAAAACGGCGACGAGCTGTTTCAGACCGCGCAGGACAGCATAAGCAAGGGCTTCGTCCTCATCATACACTCAAAATTACAGGTATTGCGCGACGACAGCGGCGTCACGGAGGAGCAAAAGCGCGAGCTTTTCAAGCTGATTGACGACGGCACGGAGGCCCTGCGGAACGCCGCGCCGCAGACTTAAATCACCGCCAGCGCAACCCGATACCCCTCCGGCGCGTCGATTAACCGCGCGCGACTCACGTCAACGCTGTCGAACACGCTCCCGCCGATTGCCTTAATCGCCGCCTCGCGTAAAACCCAGTATTCGCAGAATAATTCATCACGCTCCGCACCCGAAACGGTGCGGAGCTTCGCGTTCTGCTCCGCCGTGAACACGCGCTCCGCGACGCGCGTTTTCGCGGGTGTGACTTTCTGAATATCCACGCCAATTTCGCCCACGTCGGAAATCGCGCAAATTGCCCAGTCGCCGGAGTGCGAGAGGTTGAACCAGACATTTGACGGCGCAACAAGAAAAGGCTTGCCGCGCTTACCGTAGGTAAACTCAGGAGCCTTTTTGTAATTGAAGTCTTTGAGAAGCGCGTAACGCAATAAGAGCCGCGCGGCGTGAGAATGCGTAAATTGCGCGCCCGCGAAATTCACGGCGTAAATCTTCGTCATAGCTATTCGTCGAGTTTCAGCACCGCCATAAACGCCTCCTGCGGCACGGACACGCTGCCGAGCTGACGCATACGCTTTTTGCCCTCTTTTTGCTTTTCCAAGAGTTTCTTTTTGCGTGTGATGTCGCCGCCGTAGCACTTCGCGAGGACGTCCTTACGCAACGCCTTAATCGTTTCGCGCGCGATGACCTTGCCGCCGATTGCGGCCTGCACGGGAACCTCAAAGAGCTGGCGCGGAATATGTTCTTTGAGCTTTTCGGCGATTCTGCGCCCGCGCGCGTAGGCCTTTTCGCGGTGGACAATGAACGAGAGCGCGTCCACGACTTCGTTATTCAGCAGAATGTCGAGCTTTACGAGGTCACTCTTGCGGTACCCCATAAACTCATAGTCGAGCGACGCGTACCCGCGCGAGCGGGATTTGAGCGCGTCAAAAAAGTCGTAGATAATCTCGTTTAGCGGCATTTCGTACTTCAATTCGACGCGTGCGGAGTCGAGATACGCCATCTCTTTATAGTCGCCGCGCCGGTCCTGACACAAATCCATAATGTTCCCGACGTATTCCGACGGACACATAATCGACGCTTTGACGAACGGCTCCTCCGCCTCCGCGATAATCGACGGGTCGGGGTAATTGAGCGGATTGTCCACCATAACCGTTTCGCCGTCCGTCTTGGTGACGCGGTAGATTACCGACGGCGCGGTCGTAATCAAATCCAGATTGTACTCGCGCTCCAAACGCTCCTGAATAATCTCCATATGCAGAAGCCCCAGAAAGCCGCAGCGGAAGCCGAAGCCGAGCGCGATGGAGCTTTCAGGCTCGTAGGACAACGCCGCGTCGTTCAGGCGCAGCTTTTCAAGCGCGTCGCGCAGGTCGGGATACTTCGCTCCGTCGGCGGTGTAGATGCCGGAGAACACCATCGGCTGCGCGTCCTTGTACCCTGGGAGCGCGTCCGTTGCCGGTCGGTTTACGAGCGTCACGGTGTCGCCTACGCGCGTGTCCGCGACGTTTTTGATGCTCGCGGTGAAGTAACCGACGTCGCCGGCGGAGAGCTTTTCACACGGCTCCAACCCGATAGGGCGCATAAATCCCAACTCGACGACCTTGTACTTCGCCCCCGTGGACATCAGCATAACCTCGTCGTCGGCGCGAATTTCGCCGTCCATAACGCGCATATAGACGATGACGCCGCGGTACGCGTCGTACTGCGAGTCGAAAATCAGCGCGGTCAGCGGCTTTTCCGCGTCGCCTTTCGGCGCGGGAATGTTCTTGACGATGCCTTCAAGCACATCGTCAATGCCGATGCCGTTCTTCGCGGAAATCTCCGGCGCGTCCTCGGCGGGAATGCCGATAATGTCCTCAATCTCCGCCTTGACGCGCTTGGGGTCGGCGGCGGGGAGGTCAATCTTGTTGATTACGGGAAAAATCTCGATGTTGTGGTCGAGCGCGAGATACGTGTTCGCGAGGGTCTGCGCCTCAATGCCCTGCGCAGCGTCCACAACGAGCAGCGCGCCCTCGCACGCGGCGAGAGAGCGCGAAACTTCGTAATTAAAATCGACGTGTCCCGGCGTGTCAATGAGGTTCAGCGTGTAGGTTTCGCCGTCGGCGGCACGGTAAGAAAGCCCGACGGCGCGGGCCTTAATCGTAATCCCGCGCTCGCGCTCCAAGTCCATATTATCCAAAAGCTGGTTTTCCATATCGCGGGCCTCGACCGCGCCGCACTTCTCCAAAAGGCGGTCGGCGAGCGTGGATTTTCCGTGGTCAATGTGCGCTATTATTGAGAAATTGCGAATGTTTTCCTGCCGTGTCATCTGCTCTCCTTGCCGCGAACCGCGTCATAGAGCGCGGCCTCGGCGGTTTTAATATCAATGTAAAGCTGCGGGTTGTATGCGCCGTTCGGGTTCTCCAAAATCGCGCGCGCGTTGTCTACCGCGGCGGAGATGTACTGCGCTGCAAGTTCCGCCGTTTTTCCGCCGCCGAGCGCGGATGCCGTGTCAAGCAGCGCGGAAACGGTCGCGACGAGTTCCGCCTCGCACGGCAACGCCTGACGCGCGTCCGTTGCGTCACAGCCGAGCAAATCATCGGAGGACACGCCGTAATACCCCGCAATCTTGCGGACAAACGTCAGCTTCGGCTGCCGCACGCCGTTCTCGTAGTGCGACAGCAGAGCCTGCGAGATGCCAAGCTCCTGCGAAACCTTGCGCTGGCTCAGTTTTCTTGAAAGCCGCAGTTCGTGGATTGACTTTGAAAATTCCGACATAGCTGGAACCTCCGCGAGATTTTTTAATTATTCTACCATACGCATTAGAATATTACAAGCAGTAATATTAATTTATTATTTACAAATCGTTGCGTTAATTTTTGTTGACATTTTTCGTCGAATATGATACTGTGAATTTGCGGAAACGGGGACGACACCCAACACAAAAAACAGAGCGACCCGCGGCACATTGCCGTTAATCGGCTAACTGAATAGAAAGGGGAGTAAACCCATTGCCAAAAAACGTAGAAGTTGTCGATGAAACGGGCAACGTGTATGAGGCGACCTATCCGAAACGAGCCAGAGGGCTCGTCAAAAACGGCAGGGCGCGCTACATCACAGACAACAAAATTGTACTCGCGCGTCCGCCGGAAATTAAAACGGAGGACAATATAATGTCAGAAAATACATACAACGCAATTTCTCCTGAGGAAATCCTCAAACGCATAGACGCGATTATCGCGGACAGCGGTCACATCACGAACGCTTTGCTCGCCGCACAGGACGTGGATATGGCAGGTGCTATGCAACCGCACCCGCTCGGCGTTATAATCCAAGCGCGTGAAACCACGAACCAGCGGCTCATAAGCCTGCTTGAGAAGATGTACGACGACACGCAGGGAAAACGTGGGGCTTTCGAGGAATTTGAGGAAAAAGCCGCCGCAATCTTCAACAATCCGTTCAAAAAAGAGGATTTGGAAAAGGTTCGCGACGCATTCACGGAGTTCGGCGGGAGGTTCGCGCAGACGGGTAAGGACGTCGGGCAGACGTTCCGCAATATGGGCCACACGGCAAAAGAGGCGGCGAAGGCCGCGCGCGACAGCGTCCGCGCGAGCCGCGAGGCGGGCGAGCCGCATTACGACGACGAACCAGAGGAAGAGGACGACACGGACGAATAATCGCACAAAGCAATACGAAAACGCCCCGCCGAATATCGGCGGGGCGTTGCTCTATGTTTGGAGTCAGCTCTTTTTGGTTTTGCGTTTGCGCGTCAGCACAAAGACTGCGGCACCTGCGGCGGCGAACGCGATTAACATCGGAACCGCGGACGCCTCGCCCGTTGCGGGCAGTCCGCCGGACGGCGGGTATTCGTCGTAGATCCAGACGCCCTCGTCCTCGTCCCAGTGCCATTCGCCCTGCGGAACGCCGTTTTCGTCTACCTCGATGTAAACGCCGTCGTCACCCGGAATTACGTTGTCGCCCGGAACATCGGGGGTCGGCGGGACATCAGGCGTCGGTGTAGGCGTAGGCGTCGGTGTCGGGGTGGGTGTAGGTGTAGCTTCGGGGTCGCCGTCCTCAATCGCTTTCCAGACGGCGTACAGCGTCGTGTTATCGTAGATGGTGAATGTCGTCGTACCCGATGACGTGTACGTTGCCGCGGTCGCGCCGCTGTTCATCGACCATCCGAGGAAGTCGTAGCCCTCACGCGTCGGCAGGGGAGCGAAGCGCACGTTAACCGTGTTTCCGTAGGAATAATCGTACGAATCGACAGGTACGCTGCCCGTGCCGCCGTTGGCGTTGTAGTTCACGTGGTAATACGTCGGATTGCCGCCGGTGGGCCAGGTGTTGCTGAGCGTCAGCGTCGCGGTTGTCGCCGTAGCGACGGTAATTGTACCGTTGTACTGCCAGAGCTTGAAGCTGTCCGCGGAACCGGGGCGCACGTAGTTGTCATTCAGCATATCGAGAATGACGCCTCCGGTTTTCGGCGTGAAGCGCGGCAGCGTAATCTCGTACAGTTCGTAATCGCCGGGCGCGAGTGTCGTGACCGTATACTTGCCCGTAGCGGCGTCACGAACGAGCGGTATGGCGGTGTTTTCGTTGAAAGCCGTCGCGGGAGACGTCAGCGGTACGAGGTACAGCCAAGCCGTGCCGTCAACGGGAGCCGTCAAACCGCCGTTCCACAGCTTCGTCAACTCAAATGTGCCGAAGATATTTGTATTTATGACGTTAATCGTGCTGTTCACGGAGACGGCTGCGCCGTTGCGCACGGGGAGCGTCACTGTGCGGTAATACAGTGTTCCGCCGTGTGGTGCGGTGACCGCCGTACCGGCGTACGGCAACCAGCCGCTCGGCGCATAGCCGGAGGGACTCTCCTCGACGAGGATGTACTCGCCCCACGCGAGACCGCTGAACGTTGTCGTGGTTGCGCCGACGACTGTTTGCGTCGCCTTTGCGACGGTTTCGTCGCTGTTCAGCAGCGTAAAGTACGATGTGCCGCTGCCTGTGTTATACGTCTTGTTCACCGTCAGGGACGCGGGGGCTTCTTTGTTGTTCAGCTCAACAACAACGTTGTCCTGCGGGAGCTAAACGAGCCAGATGTCGCCGTTCGACGGGAGCATAAGACCGGTGTTGCGGTTTTTCATCGTCACAACGTAACTGTCGGAGGCGGGCGCGCCCGTGTGGTCCGTCAGCTCCGTGATGTTGTACTTGCCGAGGTAAAGTCCGTTGAGCGTAACGCTGTAACCGTTCGCGCTGTTGAGAACGCGCTCTTCGGAATAGCCGTTCGGACCCGTGACACGTATATTAAACGTGCGCGGCGGCATCGTCAGGGTTATGTCGTTGTTACCCGCGTTGAAAACGTGCTTTTCGATCGTCAGTGAGCCGATATGCGTATCCCGGATACGCGCGCCGACCTTTGCGGTTTCCAAATTCTTGAATTCAAAAGTCGGTTTTGACCCTACCAACTGGTTGGTTATTGAGACGCGGAACGCGAAGCTGTTCCACGCGGTGAACTTGTCGGGCTGCTCAACCTCCGCGAAGGTGAGCGGATTCGGCGACGACATCGGTACGTCGATTACGAGCCGCTCCTGGCTTTTAAGCGTTGCTTCGGGTGTGGAGTTGAACACGATGCGGAAGCCGTAGACGGTATCGCCCGCTGAAACCGCAGCCCAGGTTTTCCACGTGTTATCGACTGCGGGATTGGCAGTACCGATGCCCCAGTCATAGTCGGTATACGGCCGGTTCGTCGTCTGATAGAGGATTGTATAGTCTGCTGAGGTAAGCGTCCGGGAACCCGATTTGCTTACGACTTTGACCGCAATCAATGTGTCGCCGGAATCGGTTTTCAGCGTCGGAACCCATTCCGTGCCGCGCGGCGCACTCGAAATAATGCCTGTGTCGCCGATGAACGGGAGCTTGTCAATGAGAACAATGTTCTGATAGGTGAACGCGTTAAGGTTTTCGGAACCGGAGCCGTTGTTCACGTTGAGCGTGTATGTGAAGTCGTCGCCCGCCGTGATGGTCGTGTAGTTCTTTTCGCCGGCGGTGGTGTCGGCATTAGACAGACCGGGGTCGCCGCCGTCCTTGTTTGTCACGGACTTCCAGTCGGTGAGGTTGATGTCACCCCAGATATCTACGTCGCACGTCGCCTTCATCGCGTCGCGGAAGGTTTCGTTATCGGAACCGGGTATGGCGGATTCAAGATCGTCCTTTGCGTATTTTGCAATCTTTGCGAGAAGTTCTGTGTCTCGTAAATTGTCAATATATGTGCCGACTTTTTCGGGAGAAGTAGTACCTGAGAGGTCAGCACCTGTGTAGTTGGTGAATATGGCGTGCTGCAACGCCGTCGGCAGGAAGTACGCCGTGTTGATATACGATCCGTACACATCGTCCGGATTGCTCTCGTCAATGTCTATTTTTGTCTTGTACGTGAGCGCGAGGGAACTTCCTCGCCCGACATTATCGCCCTCCCGCAACTTCCAAACCATAATTTTTACAGTTTTGTCCGTGATGTTGCCGGAAAACGCACCGAGACCGCTGTCGACGTAATCACCACCGAGTGAGCCGCTTGCAAATATTGTCGGTTCACGCTGCGTTGCACCGAGCATTGCGGAACCTGGGCTGTAATCGAGCGCGGCGGGAATCACGTCGATGATATACGCGCCGTCGCCGATTATTGTCGTGTTGGAATACGCGGCGATGTTGGACAGCGTGAGCCGCCAGTTGAGGTCAACGCCCTTTTTCTTCGTCGTCGGCTCGTCAACGATTGATTTTACGAGCGCGGGCGCGATGCGCGGCCGCGAATACGTCACGGGCGCGGTACCGCGTATAATCCTTGCCGCAGTGAAACTATCATCGCCGGAATTGCCAAACGTATAACCGGCAGACGATTCGGAATCGCTCAATGCAATTGGTGTGTTGTTACCGTTATATGCATAGGCTTCATTTCCTGATATTTCGGCATTGCTGAACAGAAACGCTGTATTGTTTGTGGTTACCGCGGTGGGGGCGTAATTACCGGTGAACGCACTGTCGAAGTCATCACTGGTGTTGACAAGGTTGTCGCCGCCGTTTGCGGTAATATTTGCCCTGAACTTAAACTCTATGAAGCCCGGCGTGAACGTGGTTCCGTCAGTACCCTTGAAATTTGTCCAGTCATCTGCGGCAATTGTAAACACGGGTTTACTTGGTGTCGAGTTTGCGGTATCGTATGTGACAACAGGATTTATCCCTGCTGAACCGCTGTATCCTGTCACACTATTGCTGCCGGCGACATATGTCTGTCCGGGCGGCAAAAGGTCAACAATCGACGGAATGTCGGGCGTGAACGGCGTTGTGGAGTAGTTGCTGAGACGCACGGTGTACTCAATCACGTTGTAGCCGACGTTCGGTGAGTACGTCGCGTTCGCGGACGAGACACGCTTGCTGATGCCGATAATCGGCCTGCCGAGTACGCCGGACCGCGCGACGCTCGCCTGAACGGTGTCGGTTGTGGCGTCGTCATTGTCAAGATTATCGTCCGTAATCTTCTTGGAGTTGCCGCCCTTCCAGCGGACGTTTGTGGTTGCGGTGTTCCACGAAAT
>JAISJC010000041.1 GCA_031261745.1 Oscillospiraceae bacterium | reverse complement strand
ATAGCGTCGCGCAGCTCGCCGAGCATAAGCGCGGCGATTTTCTTGAAATCGTCCTCCGACAGGCGGTTGAAGTAGACAATCTCGTCCACGCGGTTGATAAATTCGGGGCGCAGGAAGTCTTTCAACGCCTTTTCGGACTTGTCTTTTCCCTGATCGGAAACGCTGCGGTTGAACCCGACGGTCGCGTCCGTGCGCTCACTGCCCGCGTTCGTCGTCATAATGATGACGGTGTTCTCAAAGTTCACAACGCGCCCGTGGGCGTCGGTGAGCCGCCCGTCGTCAAGGATTTGCAGCATAATGTTCATCACGTCGGGGTGGGCTTTTTCGATCTCGTCGAACAGAATTACAGAATACGGCTTGCGGCGGATTTTCTCCGTGAGCTGTCCCGCCTCGTCATATCCGACGTAGCCGGGGGGAGAGCCGATTATGCGCGAGACCGTGTGTTTCTCCATAAATTCCGACATATCAAGGCGAATCAACGCCTCCGGCGAGTCGAACAAATCCTCCGCGAGCTGCTTGACAAGCTCCGTCTTGCCGACGCCTGTCGAGCCGATGAAGATGAAGCTCGACGGTTTCCGCTTCGCGGAAATGCCGACGCGGTTGCGGCGGATTGCGGCGCACACGAGATCCACGGCCGCATCCTGCCCGACGAGCCGCTGTTTCAGACGTTTGTCGAGGTCGGCGAGCCGTTCCAGCTCGTCCTCTCGAATGCTCGACGCGGGGATTTTTGTCCACAGCTCGATTACCCGCGCGAGGTTATCCACGGAAAGCTCCGGCGCGCCCTGCCGCTCGATCAGCGAAAGCTCGTCATTGAGCTGCATTTCGCGGCTGCGCAGCTCTGCGAGACGCTCGTAATCCTCACCCGCACCGGCGGCGGCGAGGAGCATTTCGCGCTCCTTTTGCAGGTCGTCACGCTCGCGGCGCAGTCTGTCGCCGCGCGTGATAAGCTCACTTTTGAGGTTCATATCGGAACAGGCCTCGTCAATCAGGTCAATCGCCTTGTCGGGCAAAAACCTGTCCGTGATATACCGCTCCGAGAGGATAACCGCCTGCGCCGCAATCTCGTCTGTAACGCGAACACCGTGATGCTCCTCGTAATAATGCTTGATACCCTTGATAATTTCAATCGCCTCGTTTATGGACGGTTCGTTCACCGTGACGGGCTGAAAACGCCGTTCGAGAGCGGAATCCTTTTCGATGTGCTTGCGGTATTCGTTGAACGTCGTCGCGCCGATGACCTGAATTTCGCCGCGTGACAGCGCGGGTTTCAGGATATTTGCGGCGTTCATAGAACCCTCGGCGTCGCCCGCGCCGACGAGATTATGCACCTCGTCAATCACGAGAATCACGTTCCCAAGAGCTTTAACCTCGTCGATCAGGCCCTTCATACGGCTCTCAAATTGCCCACGGAACTGCGTGCCCGCGACGAGCGCGGTGAGGTCAAGCATATAGACCTCCTTGTCGCGCAGCTTGTACGGCACTTCCGCATCCGCAATGCGCTGCGCAAGCCCCTCCGCAATCGCGGTCTTTCCGACGCCGGGTTCGCCGATGAGGCACGGATTGTTCTTCTGACGGCGGTTGAGAATTTGCACGACGCGTTCGGTCTCACTCTCGCGGCCGATCATCGCGTCGAGCTTGCCGTCGCGCGCGCGTCCCGTGAGGGAGATGCAGTAGCTTTCGAGATATTTACGTTTCTTTCCGCCGCCGGAGCCGCCGCGCTCGCCGGGGCGGTCACCGCCGGGCGTTTCGCCGCGCCACGGGTGCGGCGGCTGATTTTCGTTGCCGCGACCGGGGAAATCATCCGACCCGCCTAAGAGCTTGTTGAGGAACGGAAATGTCGCAGTTCTGCCTTCGTCAACGTCACTTCCGGGGTCAGTCAACGCTTCCAGCCCGCCCATCGCGTCAACCATCTCGTCGTCAAGGCTTTCGATTTCGTCCTCGGTAAGACCGATTTGGCGAATCATATTCTGAACGTGAGGAATGTTCAGCTCGCGGGCGCATTTTATGCAAAGCCCCTCGTCGGTGACTTTTCCGTTCTCGTCTTTGCGAACGAAAATCACCGCCGCGTGTTTTTTGCATTTCGTGCAGAGTGTAGGTTGCATAATATTACCTTCTTATATATCAACTGTTATTTTTCTTCTTCATCATCGCCGAGAACATCAGAATATAGCTGAGTAATGCGGCGAACATCAGCCCAAGCGCGACGCCGACCATTGCGGTGGCGTACGTAGGCGGGATGTCGGGGAACGCCATAAGCGTGAGGCATACGACGATGAATACGACGGTCGTCGTCTTGCCGAAGATGTTCGACGGCGGAATCTCCGCCTTGACGCGGCGGTGGATCACAAATCCGCCGATGCCCATAAGCAGCTCCTTTATCACAACGACGGACACCGCCCAAACGGGCAAAAAACCGTCAATCGTAATGCAAATCATCGCGGCAACCATCATCATCTTGTCGCCGAGCGGGTCGAGAACCTTTCCGAGGTTCGATATAAGATTATACCGCCTCGCGATTGCGCCGTCAAGAAAATCCGTAATCGCCGCAAGCGCGTAAACGCCGATCGCAAAACCTTTGACGTAATGCGCGTCCGCAAAGTACACGAAAATGAACACCGGTACGAGTAAAATGCGGAAAGCAGAGATGATATTCGGAACATTCTTTAACTTCATAAAAAGACCTCTACATCTTCATCGCGTTCGCAATCGGATTATGAATAACCATATATTCCAACAATGAGGTTTTCTCTATCGTATTCGCGGCAATGAGTCCGAAGTACCGCAACAACGTAGCAACGAAGAAAATAATCAGAAGTCCGCGCAGCAGACCCATCGCCGTGCCTGCGATTTGGTCGAGCGTCCGAAGTCCGGGAAGCGAGAACACTACGTTAATAAGGTTCCCTAGAACGGAGAAGATAATCGCCAGCAGGATAAATGACACGGCGAACAGCGCAACCCGCGCAATCAATAAGCACAGC
The DNA here is from genome assembly GCA_031261745.1 of Oscillospiraceae bacterium. Lineage (GTDB taxonomy): Bacteria > Bacillota > Clostridia > Oscillospirales > Oscillospiraceae > JAIRRO01. Next base: position 15,708 of record JAISJC010000041.1, on the reverse strand, counting down.
TTTGCGGTAATTGTTTCGCTCAGCGCGTAGCCGACCTTTTGCGTCTCGCTTTCAATCGCCTTTGTGATTGCCTCCGCGACGGGTTTGAAGAATCCGAGCTTACGCAGCGTAGCCATCGCCATTCCGTATGTAGTTTCAGAATCGTACTCTTCGTCGGCGGGCAGTTCGGGTGCCTCCTCCTCGACCTCTTCACCGTCGATTATCGGCGTTTCGCCAGGGGGAGTGAGAACTTTCTGAACCTGCGAATCCACAAGCCCGCCGACAAACGGACGGAGAACGCCCGTGAATTCGGAGGCGAACGCGCGTGACACTGTGCTTGCTATTACCAGGGACAGAATAAGAGCCACAAATCCGGCGATGCCGCGCACGACACCGGCGCGGAACCCGCGATAAGCGCAAAACAGGACGACAAGTACGATTGCCGCGTCGATTATGAATCCTGTCATCGTTGCTTCACCCCTCAATGTTATTTTGCTTTGCGAAAGCGTGACCGGCGCGCCCGTTCATTACGACGGCGGCTTCGCCTCCGCGCGGAACCGCGAAGTTGCTGCCGGAAGCGTCCGGATACGACGCGATAAGGCGCAGATTGCGGTCAAAGATATCCAGTCCGTCGCTCCACAGCGCGGCAATCCGGTTACCGGAAGCCGTAAGCGACACGAGCCTGCGCGAGGTCTGAATCCGTCCCAGCTCACGCCCCTTGATATCGGCGGTTACAAGTTCGCCCGCGGAGCTTTGCGTACCGGCGAAATGCGCCGCAATAAACCCGTCGCCGGCAGAGTATCCGTTCGGCTCGCCCGCCGCAAAATTAAACGTCGCGGAGGACACCGTTGTTCCGTCGCCGGTAATAAACAGAACGCCGTCGGCGGTTCGCGCTATGAGAGTACCGCTTTTATCAAAGGTGATTTCGAGAATCACACCGAGACTGTAAAGAAATTCCGCCGAGACGGCTGTGCTTCCGGAGTCAAGCAGGATGACGCGCCCGCCGTTGGAGTTCAGCGTGTTGACGGCAAAGCGTTTGCCGTCCTTTGATACCGCCGCGCCGAGGATATAACCCTCGCCGGAGAACCACTCATAGATGAGTGCCGGAGTACCGCTGCGCATTTTGTAAAATGCCGCTTTGCCCTTATACTCGCCGTCCCCTGAGGTGCAGACCGCGAAGCCGCCGCCGAGACCGACGGAAACGGAGATAATCTCGTTTGCAACCGGCAGTTCGGCCACTGTGCCGTCGGCGTAAACGATACGAACCGCGTGGCCGCCGAGGTCAAAGACGGCCGCCGTGTCGCCTTTCGCGGCGATTGCCGGCGTTTTCATAGAAAAACCCGCGCGCGCAAGCTCCGCGCCGTTCTTATCATATGCCACGAAGCCGGAACCGCCCGCCGCGACGACCGTGCCGTCAATATCGGCAAAAACCTCGTTAAGACCGGGTTCAAACGCGTACACGGCGTCAATTGAATTACCCGCGATTGCGTTGACGGCGCGCCGCGCCCCGCGAAGCGATAATTCGCCGCCGAGGAACAGGGTTCCGAGTACGGCGACAGCCGCAATCAGCAGAATTATCAGCGTGAATATAAGCCGTTTCTTCATATAGCACCACTATAACACATAATTTCCGAAAAAGATAGTAAATTGTTTATTAACAAATGTTGTTAATCGCCGCAAGCTCGCGCAGCCAAATCGCGACATCGCCGCGCGAATTGGAGCGCGGCTGACCGCTGACGTTTTCAAAAACCTCAGCCGCGGCGGCGGAGATGAGTCTCGCGGGAGCGGTGTCGCGCTTGTCAATTTTCACGGCCTGCGGTTTCGCGCCGCCGGGGAGAGTGAAAATCGTTGTGAGTTCTGACTTCGTGACCTCACGGTTGGGATAAAACCGGTTGTTGCGGAAGCCGAGCGTGAAGCCCGCGCGGTCCAAATCCCTCGCCGATTCAAAGCAGTCGTCGGCGGGGCGCACGTCCTCAAACGGAGAATTGTGCAGCAATTCGCCGACCGTGACTACGCGGTAACCGTACTGTTCCAACAGTTCGAGGTGCAATCGCAGAGCCGTGGCAATCGGCGTCTGCTTCGACATATTGAGACCGTCTTTTTGGAATATTATCTGCCCCGCAAGGCTCGTGGGGTCGCTTTCCAGCGCGTTGCGCAGGGGACGCACCATTGCTTCAACGTCCTCGTCGTAGTCGCCGGTGGAGGGCAGGTAACCGCCGCCGTCAAAACTCGCGGCAAGATAGTGATAGCCCATAACCTCGCACGCGTCAAATGATGTGTGTCCGTCGGGCATCACGTCCACATAGTGCGGCGGGCGCGTAAAGCGCATCTCGAACTTCGTGAGCTTGTACACCAGGTCGTGCAGCTGCCGCAAGTCGGCAACCGCGTCGTCCAGTCCGCGCATCGTGACACGCGATCCGTACATTGTACGCGACTTGCCGTAGATTATGTGCCGATAGGTGTGATTTGTCAATTCGTGTCCCTCGCGGTCAATCCTGCGAATCAGTTCCGGACACGCCTCCGCGCCCGCCATATCATCCAAGCCGAATGCCGCGTAATGATCGTATTTTCTGCCGAAAACGTACTGCGCGCCGATCTCGCCCGACGTGTCGGGATAGTTCTGCGCCGTCGAGCCAATGACGTCAAAGGTCCCGCGCGCACCGAACTGTTTAAGCTCCGCGAGCAAATGTTCAGTCAGACCGGTGCCGTGCGTAACGTTCGGATCGGGGATGAGCTTAGTCGGACCGTCGTCAAAAGTCATTGCGACGACGCGCTCGCCGACGGGCGCGACGCGCTCAATGCGGCGCGATGGCGTGAGAATCAGTCCGTTGCGCTCCTTGCGGATATATTTTATGCGGCTGTTCGCCTTGCGCAGCAAGGCATAGCCGGGGATTAACGCCATTTTTTCGTCACATCCTTTACCGTGAAGTTAATCAGCCGCGAAACATCCTTTATAAACGTCCTTGGGCGCGTGCGGCGCAGTTTACCGAGAGCCTGATGAACGAGAACGCCGCCGTCCCCGCCCGCCTGCGATAACTGCTGTTCCAATGCGGCGCGAACGCCGCCGGAGCTGCGCTCCGTGTCGTCGGGCAGAACGGTGAAACACGCACCGATTTCCCGCGCGATATGCGCGTCGCTGCCGCCCGTAACAAATTTCGCGAATTGACCCGCCGCGCCGGCGGCTTTACGCGCGTTATCCGGTGCGCTCGCCATATCGCGTGAGTTTTTGACCTCAATGCCGTCAACAGTGTCGAACAGCCCGTCGGGAACCGCGCTCCGCTTGCGGAACGGGTGCGCCGCGACGAGCAATGCGCCATCGGAATCCGCCGCCGCGCGCAGCTCCGCGATGCTTCGCAGTCCCCGGTCATAGGTGTTAAGGTTATAAATCTTCGTGACAAACAGCGCGAGTATGTGTCCCATATCCGTGGAATATTCCACGCCCGGAATAACTATAAACTCCTGCGGAGCTAACTTTAAGGCCTCTTCGTAGGCGTGAAAGGCATTGTGATCGCAAATTGCAATGCCGTCAAGCCCGCGCGCCCGCGCGGTTCCGATTATTTTATCGACGCTCATCACTCCGTCGGAGGAATGGCGCGAATGAACGTGCAGGTCAATTTTCATTAAAACTCCTCATCGCGTTTTTTAGGTAAGCAAGCCCAGGTTTCGGGTCGCTCCAACTCCACAGACCGTGTTTTACGCGCGGATTCACTGTTTCCGCCGCGAATTTCAGCATATTCAGCGGTGATTTTGTCGCCAACGCCCAACGCGCGCCGCTGAGGAAATATTGCATACAAACACCGGTTTTGTACTGCGGTTCCGTGACTTCCGGCAGCATTTCGCCGACTGCGGCGCGGACGAAGCCCTCCGCAAATTTCGCATCCGCGAGGTACGACAGCGGATAGCTGCCCCAGACGCGCGGGTTGATTTCCAACAACGCGTAGTCGTCGGGCGAACCCTTGAACTCGACCATCGCGAGTCCCTCAAAGTCCAGTGCGCGCAGCAGTTTTACAGCATCGCGCGCCATCGAACCGCACCAAACGGAGCGGCACATAACCGACGGCCCGCCGGAGAGCGGATATTCGCGCAACCGCTCGTGGCAGAACACGCGCACCGCCCGGTGATTCCGGTCCATCAGCACTGAAACGCCGAAGCCCGAACCCGCAACATATTCGCTGACAAACGACGGATATTTGCTCATTATTGCCATTGCCGCGTCAAATTCCGCGCGGTCTTGCGCATTGGCGTAACGCTCCGCGGCGGTTTTACCCAAACCCTCGCCGTTTACGTATTTTATGATAACCGGATAGCTGAAATCATCGGCATTTGCAATGTTTAATTCGCTCGGAACGCGGAGACCGATCTCCCGTGCCGCTTGCGCGACCGCTTGCTTATCGTTAGCTTTTTGAAGAATATAGTTATTAGATATGAGCGTGTGCGGAGAGAATTCTTCGCGCCTTTCCGCCATAATCGCGGTGGTTCGCGCTCCGCAGGGAAAAATTACCGCGTCAAGCTCCCGTGCGAGAGAGAGCAGTCGGTCTGCGTAATTCCCGACGATTTTTACGCGCTCCGCGACATACTTTGACCGCGCCGAAACAGGCAGCCCCGCGTCGTCAAACGCTGCTATGACGCGGTAATCCGCACGCCCAAGCTCGCGAATTACAGACGCGGCGGCGCGGTATTTTGTGTCCGTGACGATAACATTGCGCGTCATTCGCTCATCATCTCCCCGACGTCGCCGTCGTACCAAATGCGTGACAAATACAGCCCGGAGGGCGGAACGGTCGGACCCGCGAGCCGCCTGTCGCCGGATTCAAGCAGGCGCGGAATGTCCTCGACCGCGATTTTCCCCTCGGAGACGTACAGCAGCGTTCCGACGATTGCGCGGACCATATTGTACAGAAATCCGTCCGCGCAGACGCGGATTGTGACCTCCGCGCCGTCCCGCACGACCTCGCACCAATGCACGGTGCGGACCGTGGTTTTCGTCTCCGTGCCGACGCTCCGCACGGCGGCGAAGTCGTGCGTTCCGACGAAAAATCCGGCGGCGCGGCTCATTGCGCCGAGGTCGAGCGGCCGCGCGTAAAAGTACGCGCGGTTGTGCAAAAATGGGTCACGCAGGCGCGAGTTGACTATTTTATATGTGTATTCCTTTTTGACGCAGGACAGAATCGCGTTGAAATCCTCCTGCGCGTCAATCGCGTGTGAAACCGCGATATCGGGTGGCAAAAGCGTGTTCACCGCGAGCGGAATCCGTTCCGCGGGAATCGTTGACGCGGTGCGGAAGTTGGCGCAATACCGCAGGGCGTGAACGCCCGCGTCCGTTCTGCCGCAGCCGGTTACGTGCGTAACGTCGCCGCAGACGCGGCTGATTGCGGCGGTCAGCGTCCCTGCGACGGTCACATCGCGCGGCTGCTCCTGCCAGCCGTGATAACGGCTGCCGTCGTAGCTCAGTCGCAGCGCAATATTCCGGCTCACAGCAGTAAATTCGCGAAAACGACGACGGCAATCGCGCCCGCTCCGCAGAGCAGCGCGATGTAGTCGCGCGCTTTCATTCCGAGGGTTTTCATTCGTGTGCGGCCCTGACCGCCGTGATAACAGCGGCTCTCCATCGCTTCCGCAAGCTCGTCGGCGCGGCGGAACGCGCTGATGAACAGCGGCACGAGAATCGGTATCAGCGCGCGGGCGCGGTGCAGAATACTGCCCGTTTCCATATCCGCGCCGCGCGCCTTTTGCGCGGACATAATCTTGTCGGTTTCCTCAATCAGCGTCGGCACCATACGCAGCGCGATAGACATCATCATCGCAAGCTCGTGGACGGGGAACCTGATCTTTTTCAGGGGATTCAGCAATGCCTCGATCCCGTCTGTGAGCGCGATTGGTGAGGTGGTATATGTCAGCAAAAACGTACCGGAGATGAGCAACACGAGCCTAATCGTCATCTTCACCGCCATCAGCACGCCCTCGCGCGTGATCTTCAAAATCCAGAGCTTGAAAAGCACTTCGCCCTGCGTGAAGAACATATTGAGTATCGCCGTGAAAACGATAACAATCGCAATAGCCTTCAAGCTCTTGGCAATCGTTTTCAGCTTGATTTTCGATGCGAAAATCATTCCGAACAGGACGCACGCCATAAACGCGTAACTGAGCCAGCCTTTTGCCATAAACAGTGCGACGATATAGACGACGGTCATAATCAGCTTTGTGCGCGGATCCAGTCGGTGAACCACCGTGTTTCCGGGGAAATACTGTCCGAGCGTAATGTCACGAAGCACGGCCGTCACCCCCGTTCTTTATGGCGATCAGGGCGTCTTTGATGTCCTCGGTCGTGTAAATGTCATCGCGGAGCGGCACACCGAGAGCGCGTAAACGTGTGGCAATCAGCGCGGCCTTAGGCACGCCGAGACCCATTGCGGCGAGGGCGTCGCCCTCGCGGAAAACCTCCGTCGGGGTGCCGTTCATCACGATTTTCCCGTTGGAGAAAACGCAAATCCGTTCCGCTCTCCGCGCGGCCTCCTCCATACTGTGCGTGACGATAATCACCGTCGCGCCGCGCTCCCCGTGGTACGCGTCGATGTTCGCGAGAAGTTCGTCACGCCCCTGCGGATCCAGCCCAGCCGTCGGCTCGTCGAGAATCAACACTTCGGGTCGCATAGCGATTACGCCCGCAATCGCGGCGCGCCGCCGCTGACCGCCGGACAGGTCGAACGGCGAGCGTTCGAGAATGTCGTCGCCGAGGTTGACGAACCGCGCGGCCTCGCGGACGCGCTCGTCGATTTCCGTATCATTCAGACCCATATTCTTCGGGCCGAACGCGATATCCTTGTAGACGGTCTCCTCAAAAAGCTGGTATTCGGGGAACTGAAACACAAGCCCGACGCGGAACCGCGCGCGGCGCGGCTCCTCCTTGGAGCTGTGAATGTCGATGCCGCCGACGAAAATTTTGCCCGATTCGGGTTTAAGTAAACCGTTCAGGTGCTGAATAAATGTAGATTTTCCGCTGCCCGTGCGGCCGATTATACCGATGTACTCTCCGGGATAGGCCTCAAAGTCCACGCCGCGCAGCGCGGCGAACTCAAAAGGTGTGCCGCTCGAATATGTGTGCTTAATATTTTCGGTTCTGATTATCGGTTCGCGTGTCTGCACACTCATCGGCTCACCCCCAGATTCAGGGCGATAGCGGCGGCGGCCTCGTCCTCCGTCAGCGCGTCAAGCGGTAGGTTGAAACCTGCCTGATTGAGATCATAGAGCAGCTCTACCGTGTCGGGAACGTCGAGTCCAAGCTCGCGCAGCAGCTTGACCTCGCGGAAAATCTCCTGCGGCGTACCGACCTTGACAACCTCGCCCTCGTTCATTATAAATATGCGGTCGCAGTTAATTGCTTCCTCCATATGGTGCGTGATCAGAATCACGGTCACGCCCAGCTCGTCGCGCAGCGCGCGGATAATCGCAACTACGTCCTCGCGCCCCTGCGGGTCGAGCATAGCCGTCGGCTCGTCAAAAACGATGCATTCCGGTTGCATCGCGAGCGCGCCCGCGATAGCGACACGCTGTTTCTGCCCGCCGGACAGGAGGTGCGGGGCGTGTTCGCGGTACTCGTACATCCCGACGGTTCGGAGCGCGTCGTCCACGCGTTTCCGAATCTCCGCCGGCGGAATGCCGAGGTTTTCGGGCGCGAAAGCGACATCCTCCTCGACGACATTGGCGACGATTTGGTTATCGGGGTTCTGAAAAACCATTCCTACGCGCCGGCGAATCTCAATCGTGCTGTCGTCGTCCGCCGTGTTGAAATTTTCAACAAAAACGGTGCCTGAGTCGGGCTTTAACAGCGCGTTGAAGTGCCGCGCGAGCGTGGATTTGCCGCTGCCGTTGTGTCCGAGGACGGCGACAAATTCGCCTTTTGCAATCTCCAAGTCCACTCCGCGCAGAGCCTGCGTCCCGACGCTCTCGTCGCCGGAATTATCGGGGGAAGCGTACGTGTGGGTCAATTTTACCGCAGTAATAATTGCCTTGTTTACGTTTGCCATTATCGGTTCCTTTCGCATTTTGCCATAGTTTAATCGCCGTTTCGCATCCAACGCATTGTGGCTCCGCAGGGAAGAATGAGTCCGCTTTCGGTAACGGGAATTCCGAGTTCGTGACTCTCCGCCGTGCCGGAAAATCGCGATGAAATCAGCGTTTCGGCAATATATGTCAGTGATGCGGGGCTTAACCCCGTGGTATATGAGTTGATGATGACGAACTCAGGATCGTCGGACAAAGCCCCGACGGCGAGCTTGACGAACGTATACAGGTCGTCTTCAAGTTTCCAGGTCTCACCGTTCGGACCGCGCCCGTAGCTCGGCGGGTCCATTATAATCGCGTCGTAGCGTTTGCCGCGCCGGATTTCGCGCTCAATGAACTTCGCGCAGTCGTCCACGATCCAGCGAATCGGCGCGTCTTCCAGTCCGGACGTTTTCGCGTTGTCACGCGCCCACGCGACCATTCCGCGCGCCGCGTCCACGTGACAGACGGCCGCGCCCGCGTGCGCTGCGGCGACGGACGCCGCACCCGTGTACGCGAAGAGATTCAGCACCTGCAAAGGTCTGTCGGAGACGCGCTCCGCGATCGCGTTTTTGATTCTGTACTCGATGAAGTCCCAGTTGTCCGCCTGCTCAGGGAAGATGCCCGTGTGCTTGAAGGACATCGGTTTAACGTTGAATTTAAGGTCGCCGTAAGTGATTTGCCAGCTTGTCGGAAGGTCGTTCTTCTCCCACTGCCCTCCGCCGGAGGAGGAGCGCGAGTACCGTGCGGACGGCTTGCGCCACGCGGGGTGCCGCTTCGGCGTGTCCCAAATTACCTGCGGGTCGGGGCGGACGAGCGTGTGCTGTCCCCAACGCTCCAAACGCTCCCCGCCAGAGCAGTCAAGCAGCTCGTAGTCTTTCCATTTATTCGATAAAAGCATATACAACTCCAATTTGATGATTAAATTGAAATTATAGCACACCTTTTCGCGTCTGTCAAATACGGGTTGGTTTACGTGATTTTGGTACATTTTGGTTTCACGAAGGTTACAAATTTACCGAGTTGGTGAAAATAGATAAGAATTTTGCTACTTTTATATTGACTATTAACCGTTGGTATGTATAATTATATTTACCAAATAATAGGCTCGTGCGTTATGATGTATGTGCGCCAAAAGAGAACGATGAGGTGAGGTTGTGAAAAAAAATATTGCAGCGGCGTTGCTCGCTGTATTTCTGATAATATCGGGATTCCCTGTCCTTAACGCGTCGGCGGACGACGAAATGCGGGTGAATGCCCCCGAAATAATATCCATTATCGACATATTGCCGCTGCCTGAAATAATTTTGGATCCGAAAGAAGAAACGGATGCGCTGCCCGCGCCGAAAGAGCCGGAAAGCGAATTGGATGAAGATGACCCGATATTCGGTGAGGATGGCACAGTACCCCCGCATTACGGCGACCCTCCGATTGTGCAGCCGCCCTTTTTCGATCACGGTCCGGTGCCGCCCCCGTTGCCGACGCCTACGCCGGAACCGACGCCGCCACAGTTGCCGGCGGCTCCGATACCGAGCATTGACGCGTCGCTGGCGTCGTATTTCACGGCGATTGACGTTCCGGAGGAACTGCTCGGCGTCGTTAAGGCGATTAACATCGCAAAACTCAGCGAGGGGACGCGCGATGAACTTGCGGCGTTTGCCAATGCTTCCGTGCCGCATAAACTCACGCCGATTATGTTTGCGATGATGGTTGAGGTTGAGGACGGCGCGGCAAGCGAACTCGATTTACCGCTCCTCGTCACATTCCCGATTCCGGAGGGCGCGGACGCGTCGCGGTTTACGGTTATCACAAAGCACGACGGCGTGCTTTCGCATATTAATGACATAAAGATAAACGACGACGGGACTTTCACCGTCGCACTGTCGCGCTTCTCGCCGTTTGCGGTGGCGGAGCAAACCGCGAACCTCGTCACGGTTACCGTGGGCGATTACGGAAACGTCAATCCGTCCGGCGCGGTGCCGCTGGAACTCGGTGAAAAGCGTACATTCAAATTTACGGCGCAGCCCGGTTTTCGGGTGGGCGCAATCCTGCTTGACGGGGAACCCGCGCGTCTGCAATCCGACGGCACGCTTATAATTACAGGCAACGGACGCGACAGGAGTCTGTCCGTTTCGTTCACAAGGCTGCAAATTGAACCGCCTGTGACGCCGGTTCCGCCGAACCGGCAGACACCGACGACGCCGGACATTCCGCCGGACGCGACGCCGGCAATCGGAGACATTATTGACATTCCGGATTATGACGATTCGGGCGAACCGTATCCGCCAGTACCGCAAGCCTCATCCCCGTTCGGAGCGGGTGATACTGACATTATCTTCACGCCGGGGGGTGACGGTTCCGCGGGAAGCGACTTTATACCCGTGGCGGTCGCTAAGGGCGAGGGCTGGTCCGTGCTGAACCTGTTTCTGGCGATTATGGGACCGTTTGTGCCGTTTGCGCGATTCATCGCGTCACCCGTGAAGCGAAGAAAAGCACCGCAGCCGAGAAGTTCGCGTCTGCTGATGCTTTTTGTGGTCGCGATGGGAATCGCCTCCTGCGCACTGTTCACGCTCGTCGAAAACCTCGGCGCGCCGTATCAGATTATTAACAGCAACACGCCGCTGTTTCTCGTGATGTTTATCGTTCCCACGACTGTGTTTGCGGCAATTATTGTACGAAAAAAGAACACATAGAATAAATAGAATACATTGCGTGAACGCCGCCTTAAAGGGCGGCGTCCGCGTCTTTGGCGGCTTTTGCCATTGTCGCCTGATAGTCGGCGTAGACGAGCGGTTTTGCGGCGAGGTCGAGCTTTTCCGCGTCGGTTAGCTCACAGAAAAACGCGGTGTGCGTGGAAAGCTCCATCGTTTCCGTGACTTTCAGACGCAGGAACGCGACGGAATCCGTGAGGACGGGCAACCCGTTACTCAGCCAGTGCGGGACCAGCTCCCATTTCAGCCTGTCGCGCGAGGAGTGGAATCCGAACAACGCGACCGTGAGCGGCGCGACGTTATCCGCGAGGACGGAGAGCGTCAGTTCGCCGCTTTCGGCAATCAAATCGCGCGTTAAGTTCTCGCGGTTCACGGAGACGACGACAATCGGCTTGTCGCCGGAAGATATTTGCGCGACGGAATCGACGACGCAGCCGCCGAAACCGCTGTCGAAACCGGTCCCATTCCTCACGCCGATGATATAAAGCCCGTAGGTGAGCGTGCGCAGTGCTTTTACGTCCATTATGATACCTCCATAAATAATAATGATTACTGTTATTATATCACGATTTTGCTGAATGTAAAGAAAAATATCGTAAACTTTCCAAAAACTATTGACAAGGGCGTATTACTGTGCTATTGTACTAATTAGCTAATACAATAGCACAGTAATACAAGGAGGCGATAGCAATGGATAATGCTTTTGACGCACAGCGACCGATTTACATTCAGCTTATTGAACGCGTCAAGACGCGAATCGTGTCCGGTGAGTATCCGCCGGGGGAGCAAATCCCGCCCGTGCGGGAGCTTGCGGATGCGTCGGGCGTGAACCCGAACACAATGCAAAAGGCCCTCGCGGAGCTTGAACGCGACGGGCTGCTGACCGTTCAGCGGACGGTCGGGAGATTCGTAACCGGCGACGAGGATCTTATCGCGAAGCTCAAAGCGGAACTGGCGCAGACGCACATCGCGCGGTTTCTGCGGGAGATAACCGCGCTCGGAATCGACGCCGGCGACGCGATAAGGCTGCTGACAGACTATATCGGTCGGCAAAAGGAGGAAATATAATGGCTATTTTAGAGGCAAAGGCATTGTCGAAGCGGTTTGGCTTCAAGAACGCGCTGAGTGCCGCGAGCGTTGCGATTGAACCGGGGCGGATTGTCGGACTGCTCGGCCCGAACGGCAGCGGCAAATCCACATTTCTCAAAATTTGCAACGGCCTGCTCACGCCGACGTCGGGTGAGGTCATAATCGACGGAAACGCGCCGGGCGCGGTGACGAAAACCATCGTGTCGTACCTGCCGGAGCGCACCTATCTGCCGGAATATATGACCGTCGCGCAGATTGTGGATTTCTTCACGGATTTTTATGCGGATTTCAGCCGTGAAAAGGCGTACACAATGCTCGGCAACCTGAACGTGGACAGCCGCGAGCGGCTGAAAACCCTGTCGAAAGGCACGAAGGAAAAGGTTCAACTGATTCTCGTTATGGCGCGGCAGGCGAAATTATATCTGCTCGACGAGCCGATTGGCGGCGTGGACCCCGCGGCGCGCGACTATATCTTAAACACAATTCTGAAAAATTATAACCCTGAGGCGTCGGTAATTATTTCAACGCACCTGATTGCGGATATCGAGCAGATCCTCGACGACGTGATTTTCCTGAAAAACGGCGAGGTGACGCGCTTCGGCTCCGCCGACGATTTACGCGAGGAGAGCGGAATGTCCGTTGACGGATTGTTTCGGGAGGTGTTCAAATGTTAGGAAAACTCTTAAAGCACGAATTCCGCGCCACGGGTCGCGTGTTTCTGCCGTTTTACGGCGCAATGTTCATTGTCGCAATAGTTACGCGGATTCTCAGCGGTGTGAGCGGCAACGGCATCAGCGTCGTCGCGCCGCAGATAATCGGAATCGTCGTCACGGCACTGCTTATGGGCGCGGTCTGCGTCATCGCGATAATCCTTACGGTGCAGCGGTTTAACAAGAATTTGCTCGGCGACGAGGGATACCTGATGTTCACGCTGCCGACGAGCACGGACAGCCTGATTTGCTCAAAGCTGATTGTCTCCGTCGTGTGGTACCTCGCCAGCTCAATTCTCGCAGTCGTCGCGCTCGCAATCGCGGTGCCGATTGTCGGGCAGGCGTTGATAGGCGAACAGGGGCTGAAAATGGTATTAAACGCGATGTTCGGCAGCGGCGCGGTTATGTCTACTCTGGCGGTGCTGGCGATTCTCTCAGGGTTGCTGTCAATCGCGTGGTTTGTCCTGTCTGTCTACGCGGCGGGTTCACTCGCGATGCTGTCGAACCGCCGACGCGGACTTGCCGCGTTCGGGTTCTGGATTGCAATCTCAACCGTCGCGCAGATAATCGGCACTTTGCTTCTAACCTGGGCAATGCACTTAGAATATTCCGTTTGGTGGACAGAGCTTCCGGAAACCGCAGCGGTATTACTGCCGGGGTTCGTGCTCCTTGCGATTATGCTCATAGCCGACGCGGTACTGTATATCGTCACGCGCATAATGCTGAAAAAGAAGTTGAATTTGGAATAGATTGACGGAAAATTGAAAATGGGTTATAATAGGGGCGTACCAAGGAGGTGCGTCCCTATGAAATTAATGGTAATCGACGGCAACAGCTTAATAAACCGTGCGTTTTACGGCATTCGCTCGCTCAACGCGCCCGACGGAACGCCGACAAACGCCGTTTTCGGCTTTATCCGCATACTTCAAAAGCTCCTTGCGGACGAAAAGCCCGCCGCGCTTGCCGTCGCGTTCGACCGGCCGGAGCCGACGTTCCGCCACGAGATGTCCGACGCGTACAAGGCGACGCGGCACGGAATGCCCGACGAGCTTGCGGTGCAGATGCCGATTATGAAAGATGTGCTTGACGCGATGAATATAGTGCGTTTGGAGTGCGCCGGCTGGGAGGCCGACGATATCCTCGGAAGCCTTGCGGCGCAGACGAAAGCGGAAACCGTAATCGTCACGGGCGACAAGGATTCGTTACAGCTCGTGGATGGAAGTACGCGCGTTCTGCTGATAAAAACCGTCAAGGGCCAAACGGAGACGACGAACTTCACGGAGGAGCGGTTCCGCGAGGAATACGGCTTTGAGCCGCCGCTGCTCATCGACCTAAAAGCCCTGATGGGTGACACGTCGGACAACATTCCCGGAGTTAAGGGCGTGGGCGAAAAGACCGCGACGGATCTCGTGCAACGCTTCGGCGGGATTGACGCGCTGTATGCCGATTTGGACGCGATAGATATTAAAGATTCGCTGAAATCCAAGCTGCGCGACGGCAAAGCGGAGGCTGAACTGTCAAAAACTCTCGCGACAATCCGCACGGACGCGCCTGTGGAGTTTTCGCTCGACGCCGCAAAGATTACGAAACCCGACGCGGGAAAACTGTATGAGATTTTCGCGAGGCTCGGATTCAACAAGCTGATTGATAGTATGAAGCTGAAACCCGACGAGAACGCGCAGATGGAGTTCGACGGCATTGAGGTCGAGGTCGCGTCCGACGTGGACGCGTCGCGAATCGGAAGCAATATTAAGGAGCGTTACCGTAACGGCGACGCGACGGATTACAGTTTCGACGTGTCGCTCGCGGCGTGGGTGCTGTCGCCGACGGACAGGCACTACGACCTCGAAACATTGGCGCGCAGATTCCTCGGACGTGACCTGCAAAATGGAGATGAAGCGAAGCTTTATATGGTTATAAACGAAAAACTAAGCGAAATCGGCGCATCAGACCTGTTTTACAAGATTGAAATGCCACTGTGTAAGGTGCTTGCGGATATGGAAATCGCGGGCATACTCGTGGACCGCAACGCACTTTTTGCGTTTGGCGAAGTGCTGACGGAGCGAATCGCGCTGATTCAGGCGCGAATTTTTGAGCTTGCGGACGGGGAATTTAATATCGCCTCGCCAAAGCAACTCGGCGAGGTGCTGTTCGATAAGCTGATGCTGCCCGCGCCGAAAAAGACGAAAACGGGGTACTCGACCGCCGCCGAGGTTCTCGATAAATTAGAGGACAAGCACGAAATAATCTCGGAGATTAAGATGTTTCGTGAGTTGACCAAGCTGAAAGCGACCTATACGGATGGGCTTCTCGCCGTAATTGCGGACGACGGGAGAATCCACACGACGTTCCAGATGACGGCGACGGCGACTGGGCGGCTGTCCTCGACGGAGCCGAATTTGCAGAATATCCCCGTGCGGCGTGAGCTGGGCGCGGGACTGCGGCGAATGTTCGTCGCGGGTGACGGAAATCTGCTCGTGGACGCGGATTATTCGCAGATTGAGCTGCGAATTTTGGCGCATATCGCGGGCGATTCCGCGATGATTGACGCGTTCACAAACGGCGAGGACATTCACGCCGTCACGGCGGCGCGCGTGTTCGGCGTGCCGCTCGCTGAGGTCACGCCGCTGCTGCGGAGCCGCGCGAAGGCCGTGAACTTCGGGATCGTCTACGGCATTTCCGCGTTCTCGCTCTCGAAGGATATCGGCGTGTCTGTCGCGGAGGCGAAGGAATATATGGAGAGCTATTTCGCGCGGTTTTCGGGCGTGCACGCATATATGACGGACATTGTGCTGCAAGCGAAAAAGGACGGTTACGTCACGACGCTGTTCGGCCGGCGGCGCGCCATTCCGGAGCTGAATTCGCGCGACCACAACCTCCGCGCGTTCGGAGAGCGCGTCGCGCTAAACACGCCGATTCAGGGGACGGCGGCGGACATTATGAAGCTCGCGACGGTTGAGGCCGCGCGTGCGCTGGCGAAAAACGCGCCGGAATCAAAGCTGATTTTGCAGGTCCACGACGAGCTGATTGTTGAGGCACCGCAGGCCGACGCGCCGTGCATCGCGGAGCTGCTGAAAAACGCTATGGAGGGCGCGGCAAAGCTGTCCGTGCCGCTCACGGCGGAGGCGAAATACGGCAAAAGCTGGGGTGACTGCAAGTGACAATCCGTACGGCGACGG
>JAISJC010000075.1 GCA_031261745.1 Oscillospiraceae bacterium | reverse complement strand
AGCTCCTTTCCGCGAGCGGACAGCCCGCGCAGGCGGGCTTTTTGCGGCAATGCGCCTTTGCGTTGACGACAATCAGCGCGTGAAAATTGTTGAAAAGCTCCGCGTCGCGCGGCAAACGCGCCTCAAAAAACGCCTTCACCGCGTCGTAACCGCGCCCCGCGTCCAGCGGCAGGCGCGCCAGCAGCCGCAGCGTGTACGCGTCCACGACGAACGACGGGCAACCGAACGCGTACAGCGCAATCGAATCCGCGGTTTCGCGCCCGACTCCGCGCACGGCGAGCAGCTCCGCCCGCACGCGCTCCAAGGACAGCCTTTGCACCGTTTCAACATCGTATCCGTATTGCGCGAACCACCGCGTAACGGCCTGCAAATACACAGCTTTTTGATTAAAGAACCCCGCGGGGCGAATCAGCTCCGCAAGCTCCGCCGCGTCGAGCCACGCCACGCGCTCCGGCGACAGGTCGTCTCCGAAGTTCGCAATCGCCTTTTCGACGTTGCCCCACGCCGTATTCTGCGTCAAAATCGCGCCGACGATGACCTCATACGGCGTTTTCGCCGGCCACCAGTGCGGGTTGCCGTAGTGCGCGAGCAATATTTCGTAAATTTCCGCGAGCCTTTCCATCATTTGTCGGCCGCCGAAAGCTCGACCCACGCGGGGCGGAAGCCGCTTTTAATCGCGTTGCGCGCGGAGCCGACGTTCGACCAGGCGCAGCAATAAAACGGCACCTTTCCGCGCGCCAGAATCTCGGCGGCGAGCCGCGACGTGAGCGCGGACGCGAGGCCGCGCCGCCGGAACTCCGGCAGAACGTCAATCCCGATTTGCCACATCGTTTCGCAATCCGCGGAGCAGCCCGCCAGCCCGACGAGCCGTCCGCCGTCATACGCGCCGGCTCCGAGAACGTCGAGGTGCGGCCGCTTTTCGGACAGCGCGTTGCGCCACTGCGGGACGTACAGGTCCGTAAAGTCCTCCGGCGCAAGGATTTTCACCTCAAATTCGCACGGCGGCACCGTCAGCGCATCCGCGTCCGGCAGCCAGTATTCGGCCGCAAAGTACGGCTTTTTGCCGTATTTCGCGAATTCCTCCGTCAGCTCACTCACGCCCTCCGGTTCAAACGCGCGCTCGCGCGGATGGCGTTCGAGGTACGCCGCGACGAAGTCCGCGACGCGCCCGTCAACCGACGCGACGACGCCGTTTCCGTAGGAAACGAGGTCGCAGAAATGCGGCAGTTTCAGGTACCGCCGCGCGTCCTCGTGCGGCTTTGAGATAACCACAGTATTGCGTTCCGCATCAAAATCCGCCGCCGCGCAGGCGCAGTCAATCGCGGACTGCGCCTTTGCAATGCGTAAAATTTCCCGATTTGTCATACCCGCACTCATTTTATCCCCAAATCCTCGTTCGCCGCGCCGCGCCGGAGGCTGCGACTGCCGTATTTTCCGCGGAGCGCGTCCACCGCGCGTTCCAGCTGCTCCTTTCGGCGGCGCAGCTCCGCGTCGTCGTCCCCGTCGCCGAACAGCGTAAGCTGTTCCACCGCCTGCTCCGGCGGAACGAGATTCTGCGCCGTGACGGTCAGCATCCGTATCGGCTTGCCGATTTGCCACGACGCCTCAATAATTTCAAGTGCCGTTTTCGCGATTTCCGACGCGACAAACGTCGGTGTTGCAACGCCTTTTTGCCGCTGAATGGATTTCAGCGCGCTGTCCTTAATCGTAACCTGAACGGTCGCGCATTTCATCCCCGCCGCGCGCAGCCGCGCCGCGACGGAATCCGTGAGCGCGTTCACGCCCGCGCGAATGTCGTCCATCGTCACGAGGTCGCGGCGGAACGTCATTCCGTTGCCGACGGACTTGACCGGCTCGCTCTCACCGATGTGCGCGACCGCGCCGTCGTCAAGCCCGTTCGCGTTGCGGTGCAGGACTTCTCCGAGCTTTCCGAACCGGCTCGCGAGGTAATCCGCGTCGCATTGCGCGAGTTGTCCGATGGTGTGTATGCCGAGCTTCGCGAGGCTCTCGGCCGTGTTGCGCCCGACCATAAACAGGTCTGTGACCGGCAGCGGGAACACGATTTCGCGGTAGTTTTCGCGCGTAATCACCGTCGTCGCGTCCGGTTTTTTGTAATCGGAGCCGAGCTTGGAGAATATTTTGTTCCACGACACGCCGACGGAGATTGTAATCCCGATTTCCTCCGCCACGCGCCGCCGCAACTCGCCGGCGAACGCCTCCGCGCTGTCCGCGAACATCGTCATATCGAGCCAGCTCTCGTCCACGCCGAACCGCTCCACGCGGTCCGTGTACTCGGCGTAAATCGCGTTCACGCGCTCGCAGACCTCGGAATACACGCCGCGCCTCGGCGGGCAGAGTACGAGGTTCGGGCATTTTTTCCGCGCCGACCAGACCGTCTCGGCGGTTTTGATGTTGTATTTCTTCGCAAGCTCGTTCTTCGCGAGGATAATCCCGTGCCGCGACGCAGGGTCGCCCGCGACGGCCATAGGCACGGATTTATACTGCGGATTAAAGGTTTCTTCGACAGACGCGAAGAACGAATTGCAATCGCAGTGAAAAATCGTGCGCTCGGACATCAGTTCAGAACCTTGCCGAGGATATAGAACGCGTCGTACGGGCTGACCTTAATCGGGTCGTAGTCCCCGTTGTGCGAGATAAGCTCGCCGCGCCCGAATTCCTTGCAGTAAACCTCGCTGTTCAGCACGAAAATCCCGATTTCGCCGAGCCGCAGCGTCTCCTGCTTGCGGACGTAAACAATCTCGCCGTCCTCAAACGTCGGCCACATACTGTCGCCGCTGATGCGCAGGGCGTAGTCCGTTTCGCTCGGCACGCAGTCGCCCATTTCGATCGTGATGAAGTCCGCGTAGTCGAGGAACACGCCCGTACCCGCCGAGGCGGGCATATCGTACAGCCGGATATAGCGCGGCTCCGGAAGTTCCGCCGCCGCCGTATCCGGTTTCTCGGTAATCTCTACAAACCGCTCGTCGTTCATCAGCAGCCCCGTGTACTCGTTTAGCCGCTGCAAGCCGAGCGCGTTCAAATCGGCGTTACTGCCGACGAACGCCGCGTAAGGGTCGCGCACGCCGTAGAGCTTGCACAGCCGCAGGAACGTCGGCACGTCGGGCTTCGTCGCGCCCTGCTCCCACTTCGACACGGCCTTATTCGTGACCTCGACGCCCATTGACGTGAGCTTTTCCGCGACCTCGACCTGCGACAGTCCGCTCGCCGTGCGCAGCCGCTTTAATGTTGCCTCAAAATCAGACATAAAATTCTCCCCAAACGGTATTTTTCCACATCATACACCGTTTAGGGAGAATTGTCAAGCGTTATTTCTCCGAATCAGAGATTATTTTTATTTGAATTTCTCGAAAAACCGCTCCGGATACATCATCTCCTCGGCGTTCTCTACGAGCGTCGCGTCGTCCCAGTCCCACCATTTCACGCGTAAAAGCACGTCAATCTGCTCCGGCGTGTAGCGGTATTTCTTGACTTTTCCGGGTACGCCCGCGACAATCGCGTACGGCGGCACGTCGTCGTTCACGACCGCGCCCGCGGCGATAATCGCGCCGTCGCCGATTACCTTGCACTTGCTCGTGTTGATGAACGTGTTCGCGCCAATCCACACGTCGTTGCCGATTGCGATTTTCTCGGTCGGGTTGCTGACGTTCGGGTCCTCTTTCGCGCGCTGAAAATACTTCATCTGCTTTTCGGGCGCGAATTTCTGCTGAAACCGCCCCGTACCGATCATATTCATCGGGTGGTTGTGCTGGAAAAACGCCGTCTCGTTAATCGAGCA
>JAISJC010000033.1 GCA_031261745.1 Oscillospiraceae bacterium | reverse complement strand
AGACCCAGCTCGCGCTGAATCAGGCACGCGAGCGACGGCGTGAGATATTCGTTCGTGACCGACGCGCAGATGACGAGGCCGATGTCGGCTTTTTCAATCCCCGCCGCCGCGATTGCGTTTTCGGCGGCGCGCGACGCCATTGACAATGCCGTGTCGCCCGTCGAAATGCGGCGCGAGCGAATGCCCGTGCGGGAATAAATCCACTCGTCACTCGTGTCAACGACCTCGGCGAACATCTCATTTGTGACCGCGAGCGGCGGCACCGCGCTGCCTGTACTTAAAATCTTCAAATTACTACCACCTAAAACTTCCGATATTTTTTATATCTCTGCGCCAGCAGCGTCTCCGTGTCGAGGGCGCACAACTCATTGAGCGCGCGTCGCAGGACGGGACGCAGGGCGCGCATCAGCGCGGGGCGGTTCGCGCCCGCGCCGCCGTGCGGCTCGCGGACAATCGCGTCCGCCATTCCGAAGCCGCGCAAATCCTCCGCCGTGAGCTTCATCACCTCGGCGGCCTCCTCGGCGCGGGACGCGTCCTTCCACAAAATCGACGCAAAACCCTCAGGCGACAGCACGGAATATATCGCGTTTTCAAGCATAATCACGCTGTCGGCAAGACCGAGCGCGAGTGCGCCTCCGCTTCCGCCCTCGCCCGTGAACACGGCGATTACGGGCGTTTTCAGCCCCGAAAGCTCGAACAGGCACCGCGCAATCGCCTCGCCCTGTCCGCGCTCCTCCGCCGTCGCCGTCGGGCTGGCTCCGGGCGTGTCGATGAACGTGACGACGGGGCGGCCGAACTTCTCCGCCTGTTTAATCGCGCGCTGAAACTTGCGGTACCCGTCGGGGCTTGCCATTCCGAAGTTTCGGGCGATATTGCTGTCCAAATCCGTACCCTTTACGCTCCCTGCGACGGTCACGGGCCGCCCCTCAAACGCCGCGATTCCGCAGAGCATCGCCGCATCGTCGCCGAACAGCCGGTCGCCGTGAATTTCAAAAAAATCGTCGAATAAATCGGAGATATACGCCCCGACGCGCGGCCGGTCCGGCTTACGCGCCGCCTTTACGCGCTCGTGCGCCCTCGGCGCGGTGCGCGCCTTATTTGACTCGTTGCTCATTTCGCCGCCTCCGTTTCGGGGTGGAGCTTCAACAGCCGCGCAATCGCTCCGCGCATTTCCCCGCGCGGGACAATCGCGTCAACAAAGCCGTGCGCGAGCTGAAATTCCGCGCGCTGGAAGCCCTCCGGCAGTTTCGCGCCGATGGTCTGCTCAATCACGCGCGGGCCGGCGAAGCCGATCAGCGCGTCCGGCTCCGCGAGGATAATGTCGCCGAGGGACGCGAAGCTCGCGGTCACGCCGCCCGTCGTCGGGTTCGTAAGTATGGAAATAAACAGCCCGCCGCCGTCGGAAAACGCGCGGAGCGCGGCGGCCGTTTTCGCCATCTGCATCAGCGAGAACATTCCCTCCTGCATCCGCGCGCCGCCGCTGGCGGAGAAAATAATCAGCGGAAGTCCCGACTTGTGCGCGCGCTCGATTGCGCGCGTTACGGCCTCGCCGACCGCGGTTCCCATACTGCCCATCATAAATTCGGGTTCGAGCGCGGCGGCGACGACCCGCCGCCCCGCAATCGCGCCCTCACGGACGCAATATGCGTCGTTCAGCCCCGTTTTTGTGCGCATCAGCGAGAGCTTTTCGCCGTAACCCGGAAAATCCAGCGGGTCACGCGACGGAATGTCCTCAAACAGCGTGACGCTCCCCTCGTCCAGCAGGCGGTCGAGCCGCAGCCGCGCGGAGATTGCGTAGTGGTGTCCGCACTTCGGGCACAAATGCAGCGCGTTTTTCGCGACCGCCTGCCCGCAGGACGGGCACGGTTTCGCCGCCGGAATCCGTTTTCGGTGAATGTTATTCAACGCTTCAAGCACGCGGCGGCGATTGGAAAACGCGCTGAAAATATTGTCCATTACAGGCTCATCTCCTTTTCAACAGGGCTTAGGAGCGCGCCGAGATTCCGCTCAATGAAGCCCGTGTCCGTGCGGCTCCGCAGGAAATCCGTCGAGAACATTAGCATATACAGCAGTCCGTGGTTCGTCTTTACGCCCGTCACGAGAAGCTCTTCAAGCGCGCGGCGCATACGCAGCACCGCCTCGTTGCGCGTCCTGCCGTGGACGATGACCTTCGCAATCATCGAGTCGTAGTACGGGCTGATTTCAACGCCGGGGAACAGCCCCGTGTCCACGCGCACGCCGAAACCGCCCGGCAGATGCAGGTGGTCAATCCGGCCAGGGCAGGGGCGAAAATCGTTTTCGGGGTCCTCCGCGTTGACGCGGCACTCAATCGCGTGGCCGGAGGTCACGATATCCTCCTGCGTATACCGCAGGGCGAGGCCGGACGCGATATGAATCTGCTCCCGCACGATGTCCACGCCCGTCACCATTTCAGTCACGGGGTGTTCAACCTGCAACCGCGTGTTCATCTCAATAAAATAATAGTTGCCGTCTCCGTCGAGGATAAATTCGACCGTTCCGGCGTTCACATACCCCGCGGCTTTCGCGGCGCGGACCGCCGCCGCACCCATCGCGCGGCGCGTGTCCTCGTCAATCGACGGCGACGGCGACTCCTCAACGACCTTTTGGTTGCGGCGTTGCAGCGTGCAGTCGCGCTCGCCGAGGTGAATGACGTCGCCGAATGTGTCCGCGAGAGTTTGAAACTCAATGTGGCGCGGGTTTTCGATCAGCTTTTCGACGTAGACGCCGCCGTCGCCGAACGCGGCGCGCGCCTCGCCCGACGCCTCCGAAAACGCGCCGTCAAGCTCCGCCGCGCTGTCGGCGCGTCGCATTCCGCGCCCGCCGCCGCCGGCCGTAGCCTTGATAAACACGGGATAGCCGAGCTTTTCGGCGATTTTCCGCGCCTCCGCCGCCGTCGCGACAAGTCCGTCGGAGCCGGGGACGACGGGGACGCCCGCGTCACGCATAATCCGCCGCGCCGCGCTCTTGTCGCCGAGCTGCGCGATAATCTCGCCCGGCGGCCCGATGAAAACTATACCGCACTCTCGGACTTTTGCCGCGAACACGGGATTTTCGGACAAAAAGCCGAAACCGGGGTGCAGTCCGTCGCACTCCGTTTCCGTCGCCACCGTCAAAACGGCGTCCATATTCAGGTAACTGTCTTTCGCCGGTGCGGGTCCGATACAGACGGCGCGCGTCGCGAGCGTCGTGAACAGCGCGCCGCGGTCCGCCTCCGAATACACGGCGACGGTCTCAATCCGCATTTCGCGGCACGCGCGCAGAATACGCACGGCGATCTCGCCGCGGTTCGCGACAAGGATTCGTTTGAGCATACGCGCTAACCTATCGTGAGCAGGGTCGCGCCGAACTCGGCAAGCTCCCCGTTCTCAAAAAGCACTTCCAGTACGGTTCCGTCGCAGGGCGCGGCAATCTCGCAAAACATCTTCATCGCCTCGATTACGCAGACGGTGTCGCCTGTTTTCACGGCCTGCCCCACGGTGACGAACGGCTCCGCGCCCGGCTCGCGCGCGCCGTACACAACGCCGACGAGCGGTGCCTTGACCGCCGTTCCGGCGGTCGGCGGCTCGGTTTCCGCGGTCTGCGCGGGCGCGGCGACAGCCGCCGGAGCTATTGCCGCGGCGGGCGCGGACGCTCCGCGCTCCAACGCAACGCGCAGACCGTCCTTTTCGTATTCAAGCCGCGTCAGGCCGTACGCCGTCATTAAATCCGCAAGTTCCCGGATCTCGGTCATTGAGCGGACTCCAACAGGCGGTCGATCAGCGCGGCAATCTCGCCGACGGTTTTCAGGTCCGCCGACTGCTCCGACGGGATGGAAACTGCGAATTCGTCCTCCAACTCCATAATCAGCTCCACGGCGTCGAGGGAATCCATTCCGAGGTCCTCGCGCACGTCCGTGTCCGGCGTAATCTCCGAGGCCTCGCGGCTTGTGCGTACCGCGACTGCGCGGGTCACTATTTCAATTGTTGTCATTGTCATTTCTCCTAAAAAATATACTTAAAAATATTTAATTAAATATTTTTAAGTATACTACACCCGCTGTATGAAATTGTCAAGGGGGATTTTATCGAAACGTCTGCGCATATCTTGCATAAAGTCTATATATATGGTATAATTATTTCGACATCTTCCGACAAAATATGAATGAGGTGAAAGAATTGTGAAAAAACTGCTCGCGCTGCTCTGTCTGTGCGGCTTACTGCTGACGGCTGCCGCCTGCTCCGCGCCCGCGCCCGCCGACGCGTCCGTGCCGAGCGCGACACCCGCGCTCCCTTCCGACCCGGACATTCCTCCGGACGCGACGCCGACGCCCGAACCGACGCCTACGCCGGTTCCCGACCCGATTTTTGACGGCGAAATCTATCACATCTTCTTTCACTGTCTTATCGCGTTCCCCGATATCTCCTATAAAAACGGCAAAAGTCCGCTGGACGAGGACTGCGTATTGGTTGACGAATTCAAACGCTGCTTGCAGCAGCTCTACGACAACGGCTACGCACTCATAGATATCAACGAAACCTTTAACGTGGACGCGGACGGTCAGGTCACGCGGGCGCAGGTGCGCGCCCCCGCGGGCAAAAAGCCGCTGATTCTGTCCGTGGACGATATGGTTTACGACCCGCGCAAGCTGGGCAACGGAATGGTGGATAAAATCATTCTCGACGACGAGGGAAAAATCGCCACCTACACGAAGCATAAAGACGGCACCGAGGTAATCTCCTACGACAACGAGATTATCCCGATTTTAGAGAGCTTTATCGACGAACACCCCGACTTTTCGATTCGCGGCGCGCGCGGCACGCTGGCGTTGACGGGCTTCGCGGGGATTTTCGGGTACCGCACGGACCGCCTGACCGAAAATCAGGCGGAGGAGATTGCGGCCGTCGGACCGATTGTGGACGCGGTCCGCGCGCTCGGCTGGACGTTCGCCAGCCACGGCTACGGCCACCGCCACTCCGCGGACATCACCGAGGAGCTGTTCCTCGACGACACGACAAAATGGCGCAAGGAGGTCGAAAACCTCGTCGGCCCAACGCAGATTTACGTTTACCCGTACGGGCAATACGTCACGACGGGCGGTGTGAAATACCAGACAATGCTGGACTTCGGCTTTAAGGTGATGTGCGGCGTTTCGCACGAGCAGGTCTGGGAGGAGCAGGGCAACGCGCTGTTTATGACGCGCTTCGGCATCGACGGCTATTCACTGCGCAACTACGGGAAGCGTCTCGCCCCGCTGTTCGATTGCTCAACGGTCATTGATACGACTTACAGGATATAATCGCCGCCTAATCGTAAATTTTCCGCCCCTTTTCGTCGGGGATTCCCGTCAGGCGGTGAAAATACGTGTTGATTTGGTCGCGCCACTCTACCGCGTTTTCGAGCTGACGCCCGAACCGCTCCGCAACAACGGCGAACAGCTGCGGTTGCAGGCGCGGTTCGAGCGTTTCCCACGTCGCAATGAACCGCCGCACGTCCTCAACGCCCTCGAAATGCGTGTCGTAGATGTGCTGAATCAGCGTCGCGCCGTTTTTCAACCGGAACGAATATGGCAGGCGGTGGAAAAACAGCAGTAAATCCTGCGGGCAGGTGTCCGTATTTTCGTACACAGCGGCGATTTCCGGCGGATATTGCGCCGTCAGGTTTGTTCCGCGCGAAGTTCTGTCCACGCCGAGCGCGTCGTGCGCCGCGCGGTGATACGTCCCCCACTTCATATATTCGTAGCCGTCCACATTCACGCCGTAGTGGTGACCCGGCTGCACCATCCAGCCTATGCCGAGCGGCGCGGTGTATTTCGCGAAAACGTCGTGCGATTGCAGCAGCATTTCCGTTATCGTCCCCGTCACCGCCGCGTCGTTTCCAAAGGTCAGCGTCGCCCAGTCGCGCAGAATTTCCTCCGCGCCGAGCGTCGGGTCCCACGCTAATTTGCCGAACGTATACAGGTTCGCGAGCGCGAGCGGGTTTCCCGTCCAATTCGCGTCGTTGCCGACGTTTGACACGCCGACGACGGTGTCGGCGCGCGTCTGCGCGAGCGTCTGTCCCGGCCGTACAAGCGTTTTCAGGGCGCGCGTCCACGGCACGGCGTGGGCGTAAAGGTCAATCTGCTGACCCGTATATTCCTGCGTGACCTGAAACTCAATCGCGCGCCGCGTTTTCGTCAGCGCGCCGAGCAGCGGCGAAACCGGCTCGTTGACCTGAAAGTCCACGGGGCCGATTTTTATTTGCAGCACGACGTTCTCCGCAAACGCGCCGTCGAGCGGGAAGAAATGCTCATAGGCCGCCTTCGGGCGGTCCGTTTTTGTGTCGCGCCAGTCCTGCAAGCAGTCGTAGACGAAGCACCGCCAGAACACGGTTCCGCCGTGCGGCGCGAGGGCCGCCGCGAGGACGTTCGCGCCGTCCGCCTGCGTCCGTCCGAGGGCTGCGGGGCCGGCCTGGAACTCCGAATCCGCCTTGACGAGAAAGCCCATAAGGTCGGGGATATGCGCGTAAACCCGCGCCGCAGTTTCGCGCCACCACGCGATTACGCCGTCGTCGAACGAGTCCGCCGTCGGCAGCCCTCCGACGGTTTTCGGCGCGGCGAAGTCCACCGCGATAATCAGCCGCACGTGATACGGCCGGAACGCGGCGGCAAGCTCCGCGAGCTGCGGCAGCCGTTCCTCGGTAATCAGCCGCCGCGAATCGTCGCGCAGATTCACATTATTTATGCTGATGCCGTTAATCCCGACGGCGGCGAGCATTTTTGCGTACTCCTCAATCCGCTTCGGGTCCCACGCGAAATCGCCGTTTTTGAAGAACAGCGAGCCGCCCGCATAGCCGCGCTCGACCGTGCCGTCCATATTGTCCCAGTGGTTCAGAATGCGGTTCTTCGCCGCGGGAACGGAGGTGATGTCGAGCGTTTTTGCGTCCGCACCGAGCTTGATTTTCTCTTCGAGCGCGAGCTTTCCGTACAGCGCGCCCGCGCCGTCCGCCGACGCGATTGTCACCGTTTCGCCGCCGGTAATGCGGAACGCGTCGGGCGGCAGGGTTCCGTCGGTATTGTAATTTATGTTCATCGTGAAGCCTCCTTTTCTTATTTTCCTACGCGTAGGTAATCAGCTCGTTAAAGCAGTCAATCGCGTAGCGGTCGGTCATTCCGGAGATGTAATCCAAGACCGCGCGGGCGTAGGTTTTCTCGTCGTTCAGCGCGCCGTAGAGCTTTTCGTTCGCGCAGTCGGGCGCACCGCCGGTGAGGTATTTCTTTAACCAGTCCGAAAATCCGCGCACAAAGCCCGCGGGGTTGAGCCGCGAATTCGCCGCGTATGCGAGCCGCAACACCGTGTAGCCGCCGTCAAAATACGAGCGCAAATGCTCAAAAAGCTGCGTAATCACAAGCTCGCTGTACGCGATATACGGCCCGAAGCGCGCGTTGCCGTAGATGTGTTCGTAGTTGAACGCCTTAATCTCATTGAGCTGCGCGAGGCACTCCGGCGAGAGCGTGATTCCCGCCGCCGGCGACGAATGCTCGCATATGTCGATGACCATATTGTGCATTATCACCGTCGTGTTCAGCGCGCGCTCGTCGCGCAGACGCGCCATTTCCGTGAGCTGCGCGATTGCCGCGTCCGTCAGGAATCCGAGGCTGATCGCGTCCTCAATATCGCGGCCGAGGTACGCGATTTTGTCCGAGATTTTCACGACGCAGCCCTCCCACGTCGCGGGCATTTCGGGGTGGGCGTCGGAGAATTCGGCGAGGTCGCCGCGACCCTCGCGCGGGCGCAGGTTGTTCTCGTCCACCTCGCCGCAATGGGAGATTATGCCGTCGCGCACGGCGTAGGTGAGGTCGAGGTTGCGGTAGACGCGCTCGTTGTCCTCCAAAAGTTCGAGCTTGTCCACGGTCCGCAGGCCGTTGCGCTCGTGCCAAAAACGCTCGCCGAGGTGCTTTTCGGTGAGCTTATTTATGACCTTTTCGCCCTGGTGGCCGAACGGCGCGTGACCGAGGTCGTGCGCGAGGGCGATTGCGCGCGTAAGCTCGACGTTCAGTCCGAGCTTTGCGGAGATTGTGGACGCGACGGATTCGACGTGCAGGACGTGTTCCATTCGCGTGCAGATGTGGTCGTTCGCGATGTTGTAAAACACCTGCGTCTTGTGTTTGAGCCGCCGGAACGCCGTGGAATGCAGTACGCGCGTGTAGTCGCGCGTGAACGCGTCGCGCACGTCGTCCGCGCGGGAATACAGCGCGCTCTGCCGCGCGGTGAGAACCGCGTCGTTCGCCGACGCGGCGTATCTCTTGAAGGAAGCCGCCATTACAAACACCTCTTTCTGTTGAGGATATTATATATTTTTCGCGGGGAAACGTCAATGCGAAAATGGCGGGGACGAAATAACATTTGTGTATATTGACGGAAAACATATGCTTGATACTTTGTCGGCGCGGCTATATACTGAAATTATAAGGATATAAGAGGAGCGGTTATTATGAAAAAGTACCCCGACGCGGCGGAGCTTACGCCGATTGACGAGCTACCCGACCTTTTCGCGTTCTTCGGTGGTGAAAAGCGCGTTGAAACCGCGGAGGACTGGACGGCGCGGCGCGCGGAGCTGTCCGAGCTGATGCAGTATTACCTCTACGGACACAAGCACGCGACGCCAGAATCCGCGTCAACGCTCCGCGCCCTGACGGAAGCGGAAAAGGACGCGCTGACGGAGGAATTTTCGTTCTTCGGAATGACGTTCAAAAACCGCCCGGAGGTGCTTGTGGACGTCACCGACAACGGAAAAACCGCCGTAATCAAGCTCGACGCGTTCGACGTGCCTGCTTTCGGCGCGGACACGCAAATCGCGGGACCGTACCCCGCCGTCGTCTGCGTCGGAGGGCTTCCGGCGGAGCAGGTCGCGACGCTCAAACAGAACGGCTACGCGTACATCTCGATGAACACCGCCTCCGTCTACTCCGACGGCGGCAACAACCCGCACACGGGCGCGTATAACGAGCTTTATCCGTACAGAGCGGGCGAATACGAATTTGACAGCGGAACGCTGATGGGCTGGGCGTGGGGCATCAGCCGCGTAATCGACGCGCTGAAAAATGACGCGGAGAACGGCAATAAATTCAACGTCGCGTGGGACAAAACCGCGATAACGGGCTGCTCCCGCAACGGCAAAGCGGCGGTTCTCGCCGCGGCGTTCGACGAGCGCGTCGGCGTCGCCGCGCCGAGCGACCCCGGCGGCGGCGGGCTGACGGGTTTTCGCTATAACACCGAGGGCAAGCTCTGGAACTACGCCGCGCCGGAGGGCTACAACACGATTTATTCCCGCAACGAAACGACGCAGCGTGCAATCGCGAACCCCGACGAGAGCGCGTGGTTCTGCTCCCGCGCGCAGGAGCTTGTTCACGCGAATTTCAACCGCGCGCCGTTTGATATGCACGCCGTCGCCGCGCTCGTCGCGCCGCGTCCGCTCATATGCTGGACGGGCGAGGCGCAGCAATCGTGGCTCAATTCGCCGTCCACGGTGATGAGTATGAGGGCAGCGCGGGAGGTCTATGAGCTTCTCGGCGCGGGCGGGAATATCGCGTGGGTCGTGCGCGACGGCGCGCACGCGAATCAGGACCGCGACTTGCCCGACCTGATTGCGATTATGGACGTGACGTTCGGACGCAGCGCGACGCTGACCCGAAAATCGTTCGGCACGCTGAAAAAAGAGGACGGCTCCGCGCTTGACGGCAGCGGCGTCATCTTCCCCGAACGGACATTCGCAAGTATCGCGGAGCTGTCGCGCAATCCCTACGACCTCGAAAATTCGCACATCAGGTGGGCGCGCCCCGGCAAGTACGCGATTTGGAGCGACGTGACCTATCTCACAGAGGACGCGCCGGATCCGGACGTGTACACGGACGCCGTCGCCGTTGATTACAGGGTCTCCGGCAATCGCCTCGTCGCGAAAACGGTCGGCGCGTCGAAAGATATCAACACGATTGAATTTATAATTCTCTCCGATAGCGACGCGCTGCGCCACGGTCTGAACCTCACGGGCGGCTCGCCCGACGGTATGGCAATCGGCTTCACAAGCCCGATTATTTCAACGCCGACGCTTCTCGTCAACGGGAACGCGATTACCGCGAGCGTTTATGACGACGGGACGGCGGACGGATATTTGGAGCGTTACGGCGTTTCGCTCAAACCGCGCGGCGCGGCGGATATCGCGCTCAATGAGACTTTCGTTTTCGGGGCCGACGGTATCCGGCTCGAAGCGTTACCTGATTTTACGCTCGCAATCAGCGTCGAACTGACGAAAGCGGAGACAGCCGGAATGTTCGGCCCGCCGTCCGTCGGCTTCACGTCCCCGTTCGGCGAAACGCCGTCGTGGGACTGCGACGCGGTGCGTCAGGGCGAAGCGAAGCCGAATATCAAGGCGGACATCACCGACGCGGACGCGTCCGGCGTCACAATAACCTTCGACACGCCGATGAACACGCGTGAAATCGGCGTCGCGCTCGACGCCGTGACATCGTGGGAACACAGATGGGGCGCGGACGGCAAATCGGTCCGGCTCGCGTTTCTGTCCGCGCCGCAAGGCGAATCGGCAACGCTGTACCTCTTCCGCCTCGTCACCGCGGGCGGCGAAATGCTCGCCGCGCCGATAAAACTGACCTTTGACGCGAGTGACCTCCCCGCCTAAACACGCTCCCGCTTTTTCAGCAAAAAGGAATGGTGATGTATGAAACTGATATTACGTTACGTAGGCAGACACATCGGGGTTTTCCTCCTGGGGATTTTGTTCCTGACGTTGGAGACGCTGGCGGAGCTGCTACAACCGACATTTATGGCGGGCATCGTGGACAAGGGTGTCGCGAATCTCGACGTCGCGGCAATCCTGCGCTACGGCGCGATTATGCTCGCGATTACCGCCGTCGGCGCGGTGGGCGCGGTTATGCGCAATATTTTCGCGAGCCAAACCTCGCAGCAGATCGGCAAGGAGCTGCGCGGCGACCTGTACAAAAAAACGCAGTCGCTGTCGCACGAGAACATCGACCGCCTGCAAACCTCCTCCATAATCACGCGTATCACAAACGACGTCACGCAGATTCAAAACTTCGTCAACGGACTTATGCGCATTATGATGAAGGTTCCGATTATGTGTATCGGCGCGATTACGCTCGTAATCATTCAGACGCCGAATCAGCTGCCGGTTATGGTCGCGATTCTGCTCATCAGCGCGGGACTGATTGCGGCGAATATGAAGCTCGGTTTTCCGCGTTACGGCCGCCTGCAAAAGCGTCTCGACAGGCTCAATGAGGTCAGCCGCGAGTTTTTGTCCGGCGTGCGCGTCGTCAAGGCGTTTAACGCCGAGGAGCGCGAGAGCGCGAAATTCAGCGCGGCGGCGGGTGCGTTCGCCGATGCGGGCGTGAGCGCGACGCGCGTCCTCGCGGTGTTCGGTCCACTGATTAACCTGACTGTCAACTTCGGCATTATCGCGCTTTTGTGGCTCAGTAAGGCGCAGAACTCGGCGGAAATCGGCCGCCTGATGGCGAGCGTAAACTATATGACGCAGGTGCTTTTCGCGCTCGGAATGGTGAGCAATATCCTCAACAACGCCGTCCGCGCGACGACGAGCGCGGCGCGCGTGGGCGAGCTTCTCGACGAGGTTCCGAAGCTCTCCGAGCCGGACGCGTCGTCCGCCGCGCCTATCGAAATCGCGGGGGAAGTGACGTTTTCGGACGTCACCTTCACCTATTCCGGCGCGGCTCGCCCCGCGCTCGGCGGCGTCACCTTTACGGTGCGGCCGGGCGAAACGCTGGGCATTATCGGCGCGACAGGCTCCGGAAAATCCACGCTGATCAGCCTGATTCCGCGTTTTTACGACTCCACGTACGGCACCGTCGCGATTGACGGGCGCGACGTGCGCGCGATCGCGACTGACGCGCTGCGCGGCTCTATCGCCGTCGTCCCGCAGGAATCGCTCCTTTTCACGGGTTCCATCGCCGACAATCTGCGCTGGGGCGACGAGAACGCCGGCGACGAAATGATCGTCTCCGCCGCGAAAATCGCCTGCGCGGACGATTTTGTGCGCGCTTTCCCGAACGGCTATGAAACGGTGCTGGGTCAGGGCGGCGTAAACCTCTCCGGCGGGCAGAAACAGCGGTTGTCTATCGCCCGCGCCTTAGTCCGCAGGCCGAAAATCCTTATTCTCGACGACTGCACGAGCGCGCTTGACGCGACGACGGAATCGCGCGTTCTCGGCGGATTGCGCGGCAACGCCCCCGGCACGACAGTCCTGCTCATCTCGCAGCGTATCAGCACCGTGATGCGTTGCGACAGAGTTCTGTGTATGGAAAACGGGCTTGTTACGGGCATTGACACGCACGAGAACCTGCTCGCGTCCTGCCCGGCATACAGGGCGATTTACGCCTCGCAGATCGGGGGTGAGGCGGTATGAGCGAAAAACGTGATGTTTCCCTGCCGCCCGTCCGCGGCGGCGGCGGTATGCAGCGGGGGAAACCCGTCGAAAAGCCGAAAGATATGCGCGGGACCCTGCGCCGCCTTTGGGAACTCTGTCGCGGACACGGGCGCGGACTCGGCTGGATTATGCTGCTGTCCGCACTTGCGAGCGCGTCGAGCGTGTTCTCCCCGTTTATCATCGGCCGCGCTATCAACAGCATTAACGGCAGCGTCACGGCGACGCGGATTATCGCCCTGCTCGCGGGATTATATGTCTCCGACTGGCTTGTCCGGTTTGTCCAGCAGTATTTTATGGCGAGCATCAGTCAGCGGCTGATTTTACACATCCGCGAGACGCTGTTCGGCGCGATGAAGTCGCTCCCGCTCCGCTATTTTGACCGCCACCGCCACGGCGAGCTGATGAGCCGCCTGACGAACGACGTGGACAATATCTCGACGACCATATCCGATTCGCTGTCACAGCTGATGATTTACGTATTTACGATTGTCGGCGTGCTGACGATTATGCTTGTCAGCAACGTATTCCTGACGCTGATTTCCTGCTCCACGGTAATCCTGATATTCATACTCACGCGCGTCATCACCGTGCGCACGCGCAAATTGTACAAGCAGCAGCAGAGCCTTCTCGGCAAGCTCAACGGACAGATTGAAGAGAGCATCTCCGGTCTGTCGCTCGTGAAAGCGTACTCCCGCGAGAGCGCGATGATTCGCGAGTTTGAGGATTACAACGAGCAGTACCGCCACGCGGCGACACAGGCCGCGATCGTCTCCGGCTACCTTATGCCGCTGACCACCGTAATCAACAACCTCAGCTACCTGACGATTGCGGTCGTGAGCGGGATTATGGCGGCGCGCGGCACCATTGACCTCGGCGTGATTTCGAGCTTTCTGCTCTATTCCAAGCAGTTTTCGCGCCCGTTTGTGGACATCGCAAACATCTACAACAATTTTCAGAGTGCCGTCGCCGGCGCGGAGCGCGTGTTCGAGATTATTGACGAGCGGCCGGAGCCGGAGGACGTTCCGGACGCCGTGCCGATTGAGCGCATTCGCGGCGACATCGCGCTGCGCAACGTCACGTTCGGCTACGACGAGGAAAATCCCGTGCTGAAAAACGTCTCACTCACCGTCCCCGCCGGCACGCGCGTGGCGATTGTCGGTCCGACAGGCGCGGGCAAGACGACGATTATCAACCTGCTCACGCGTTTTTACGACGTGGACGGCGGCGAGATACTGCTCGACGGCGTGGATTTACGCGACTATAAGCTGCGCGACCTGCGGCGCGCCTTCGGGGTCGTTTTGCAGGACACCTCGCTCTTCGGCGTGTCCGTGCGGGAGAACATCGCCTACGGCAGCGACGGGACGACGCTCGGCGAGGTTCGCGACGCGGCGGTTACCGCCGGCGCGGATTCGTTTATATCGCGCCTGCCGCGGGAATATGAGACCGTCCTTGACGGCGGCGGCGCGTCCCTCAGTCAGGGCGAGCGTCAGCTCGTCACGATCGCCCGCGCCGTGCTGGTGGACGCGCCGATACTCATTCTCGACGAGGCGACAAGCTCCGTGGACACGATGACCGAGCAGAAAATCCGCAGCGCGATCCTGAAACTCACGGCCGGACGCACCTCTTTCATCATCGCGCACAGGCTGAGTACGATACGCGACAGCGACGTTATCGTCCTGATTCAGGACGGCAAAATCGCCGAACAGGGCAGCCACAGCGAGCTTATGTCCCTCGGCGGTCTGTATGCGGAGATGTACAAAACGCAGACGGGCAATTGAGCATAAGCGTGACAAACGCGAGGTTCACGGGCAAATTGTAGTTAAAGGTCATCGAACGTTTCCTACTTCGTGAATTTTGTCCAGATGTCGTTGTAAATTTGAAGCGTCTCCGCGTCGAGGTCGGTGGGCGTCAGCCCCTTTGCAATCGCCCCGGCGGGGACGTTTTTCGCCGCATTGTCGAGGTATGCCGAGTCCATAAGCGCGACCGCCGCCCTGTTCGGGTCGGTGTACGGGAACACCTCTACGATGCCTTTCGACACCTCCGGTTCCAGTATGTAGTTGATGAATTTCTCGCCCCACTCCTTGTTTTTTGAGCCTTTTGCCACGCACAGGCTGTCAAAGAAGAGGTACTGTCCCTCCGACGGATAGACGACCTCGATGTCGGGGTTCTCGTCCATCGCAATCGCGATTTCGGCACTGTAAATCAGCCCGATTGTCGTCTCGCCGTTAATCATCGCCGTCTTGGGCGAGTCGGAATCGAGCAGCTTCACGTTCGGTTTCAGCTCCATTAGCTTCGCCTCCGTCTGCGCGAGCTTGTCGGGGTCTGTCTCGTTGTAGTCAAAGCCGAGCGTCACATTGACCGCGCCGATTATCACGCGGAAATCGTCAATAATAACAATGGAATTCGCAAATTCCGGGTCGAAAATGTCCGCGTAGGACGCAATCGGCTTCGTGACCTTCGACGTGTTGACGCACAGCGTCGCAACGCCGCCGAGGTACGGCACGGAATACGTGTTCGCGGGGTCAAAGTACCGTCCGAGGTAGCCCGGCTCGATGTTTGCGAGGTTCGGGATGTTCGCGTAGTTCAGCTCTTCGAGGAATCCCTCGCTCGAAAGCCGCTGGATGTAGAAGTCAGCCGCGTCAATCACGTCATAGGTGCCTGCGGGCGCGGACTTGACCTTCGCGTACATATCGGCAATTGAGGAGAACGTCTCCATATTGACCTTGACGTTGTACTCCTTTTGGAAGTCGTCGAGAACCGACTGCGGCAGGTACTCCGACCAGATGAACACGCTGATTTCCGCTGCGGGACCGCTGTTTTTCTCCGCGCACCCCGCGAGAACCGCGACGAGCGTAACCGCGCACAGGACGATTGCAATTGTCTTTTTCATTTTTTTGCCTCCACCATTTTATTCTTGATTTTCAATATCTCCACGCTTCGTTGGGGGTGCGAACGACCTTTCCCAAGTCCGCGCGAATAACTTCGTTTTCGCGAATCGCGACCCCGCCGCCGACGATGACGTGCGAGATGCCGTCGGGCGGCGCGTCGCCGCGGCCGGCGTTCGGATAGACCGCGTTGTCGCGGAGACGCGCGAGGTCGAACACGACGAGGTCCGCGTCCGCGCCTACCGCGATTCTGCCCTTGCCCGAAAGTCCGAGACGCTCGGCGGGCAGCGACGTTATGCGCGAGATTGCGTCCGTCAGCGACAGCGCGGCGCGCTCGCGCACCATCTCCCGCAAAAACCGCGGGAACGTGCCCGCATCCTGCGGGTGCGCCGCCGACGTGTCGTCTCCGCCGGACATCGCGAAAACGCCCGCGTCGCTCGACGCCATCATATACGGCAGCGTGAACGCCAGCGGTATCTCCGAGGGCACGCCGATCAGCGCGATTGCCGGCTCGTTTGGATAGTTTTGCCGCAGGTCGAGGTAACTCTCGCGCGTGAGATATTGTCCGGCGTACTTGCCGCCCGGCATATAAACGCCGTCATAGGACACGCCCCACTTGTCGAAGCATTCCTCGTTAAACACTGCGGTTCCTATGTTTGTCGCGAAGCTCGTGTACATACCGCTGTCGCACGAGACGTCGATTCCCGCGCGGCGAGCCGCGTCGATGCGTTCGAGCGCGTGGCTCATCATTCCGTAGCCGAACTGGTAGACGACGTGCGATATCTGCACCGCCGCACCCGTCACGCGCGCGACCTCAATCATCTCGTCGAGCGCGGCAAGCCCCGCGAAAAAGTCCGTGCGTATATGCACCGCGACGAGCTTTCCGTACCGCGCCGCCGTGCGCGACAGCGCGTAAAGCTCCGCTTTCGACGTGCCGGGGCAGTATTCCAGCCCGAATGACACGCCGCACGCGCCTACCCGCAGGTCCTCTTCGAGCAGTTCCGTCGCCGCACCGAGTTGCGCCGCGTCGAGCGGCGTGTACGGGTCGGAGACGCCGACGCGCTCGCGCAGAGTCGTCGCGCCCGAAAGTTCAAGCTGGTTCACGATGAAACCGCGCGCCTCCGTGTCCGCGAAAAATGCGTTCAGGTCGGGCTGACCCATACCGCAGTTGCCGTTCACGACGGTCGTCACGCCTTGCCGTGCAAGCAAAATCCCCGCCGCGCGGTGACTTTCAATGTGCGCGTGGACGTCGATAAAGCCGGGCGCGACATATTCGCCGCGCGCGTCGATTGTCCGCGCGGACCCGCACGTTTCGCGCGTGATTTGCGCGATTTTGCCGTCCTTTACGTAGACGTTCGCGGCGACAAGGCGCGCGCGCACAGGG
The DNA here is from genome assembly GCA_031261745.1 of Oscillospiraceae bacterium. Classification (GTDB taxonomy): domain Bacteria; phylum Bacillota; class Clostridia; order Oscillospirales; family Oscillospiraceae; genus JAIRRO01. Next base: position 3,371 of record JAISJC010000033.1, on the reverse strand, counting down.
TCAACGATTATGCCGTTTACAACGCCTAAATCAAACATTCGCGCCACCGTCCAACGTCAGAATCGCGCCGTACAGTTCGGGTCTGCGGTCGCGGAACAGCCCCCACGCGCGCCGCCGGATTTGCAGCGCGTCGAGGTCAAATGTCGCGGCGACAAAGCCGGGCGTGCTATCGTCCATATCGGCGGCGACCTGACCCGAAGCGTCCGCGATGAACGACGTGCCGTAGAACGTAATCTCAAAGTCCTCCTCGCGCTCCGTGCCTATGCGGTTCGACGCGACGACGGGCGTGAGGTTCGCCGCCGCGTGACCGCACATACACGTGCGCCAGTGCTTTCGCGAGTCGAGCAGTGGATTCAGCGGCTCGGAGCCGATTGCCGTCGGATAGAGCAGAATTTCCGCCCCGTGCAGGCACATTATCCGCGCCGCCTCCGGAAACCACTGGTCCCAGCAGACCGCCGCGCCGACGCGCCCGAACGCGGTGTCCCACACCCGAAAGCCCGTGTCGCCGCTGTTGAAGTAGAACTTTTCGGAATACCCCGCGCCGTCGGGAATGTGCGACTTGCGGTAGGTGCCGAGCAGCGCGCCGTCCGCGTCGAGCATCGCGAGCGTGTTGTAGTACGCGTTGTTGCGCCGCTCAAAAAAGCTGACGGGCAGCACGACGTGAAGCTCGCGCGCGAGTGCTTGGAAGTGCCGCACGGCGGGGTTTTCTTCGAGCGTCGTCGCGAGCGAAAAATACTTTTCCAGCGGCTTTTGACAGAAGTAGTTTGTCTCAAAAAGCTCCTGCAACAGCACGATATTCGCGCCGGAGGACGCGGCGGAGCGCACGAGTGCTTCGGCGGCGTCGATATTATTTGCGCCGGACGCAAACTGCGTCGCGGCGACGGTTACGTTTCGCATAAATACCTCCGTTACGCGGGAATTTGTTGTGTGACGCAGTGGATGTTGCCGCCGCCTTTGAGGATTTCGAGTGTGTTCACGGCGACGACCTCGCGGTTCGGGAAAAGCGCGCGCATTTTCGCAAGTGCCGCCGCGTCCGCTTCGGCGGCAATTCCGCCGAACGCGGGTATCACCAAGCCGCCGTTCGTGAACACGAAATTGACGTAGCTTGCGGTCAGCCGCTCGTCGCCGCTGTAAATCGCGGGCGGAGCCGTGATTTTTTCGATTGCAACGCCGTGCGACGCGAGAACCGCGGCGTCAGCGCGACAGCGCGCGTGGTTCGGGTCGCGCGTATCGTCCGTCCACTGAATAAGCGCGGTATTTTCGCCTATGAAGCAGCAGATGTTGTCCACGTGACCGTCCGTCTCGTCGCCGTCCACGCCGAACGGGAGCCAAATCACGCGTTCAAGTCCGAGGTGTTCTCGCAAAACGCGCTCGATTTCGGACGGCGTGTGCGCGGGATTGCGGTTCGGGTTGAGCAGGCACTCCGAGGTTGTGAGCAGCGTCCCCGCGCCGTTCGTGTGTATGCTGCCGCCTTCGAGGACTATCGGCGCGTCTGTGCGCGGAATACCCCACAGGTCGCAAAGTCGTTGCGGCACAGCGTTGTCCAGCTCCCACGTCGGGTATTTTCCGCCCCACGCGTTGAAGTGCCAGTTTATCGCCGCGAGTGCGCCGCCGGAGGTTTTCACGAACGTCGGGCAGTTGTCGCGCGCCCACGCGTCGTCGTGCGGCAGGGGCAAAACCTCGACGGTTTCGCCGCAGAGCTCGCGCGCGAGGTCCGCGTTTTCGGGCGTCGCAATCATCGTGACCGGCTCGAAGCACGCGATTGTCCTCGCGACCTCGGCGTAGCTGCGGCGCGCGGCTGCGATATCGCCGCTCTTCCAGAACACGGGAAACTCCATCAGCATCGCGCGGTGCGGTTCCCACTCGGCGGGGAAAACGACGGCACTCATACGCTCGCCGCGATTGCCGCGTCGAGTACGTCCATCGCGTATTTTGCCTGCTCAGCCGTCATAACAAGCGGCGGCAGGAAGCGAATGACGTTCGACAGGACTCCGGCGTTGATGAAAATAACGCCGTGTTGCAGGGCGTAATCGGTTATTTTGCCGATTATCTCCTTGTTCGGTGCCTTTGTCCCGCGGTCCAGCACAAACTCCAAGCCGAGCATCGCGCCGAGTCCGCGCACGTCCCCGACAACGGGGTATTTCGCTTTCATTTCATTCAGCCGCGCCGTCAGGTACTCGCCGAGGGCGCGCGCTTTCGCATTCAAATCATACTTTTCGACGTTACCCAGCACCGCGAGTGCCGCCGCGCACGCTACGGGGTTCCCCGCGAACGTGCCGCCCACGCCGCCGACCTGCGGTGCCTCCATAATCTCCGCGCGCCCGATAACCGCTGACAGCGGCAGCCCCGCCGCGAGCGACTTCGAGGTCGTGAGCAAATCGGGTTCCACGCCGTACTGCTCGATTGCAAACAGCGTTCCCGTGCGCGCTATGCCGGACTGAATTTCGTCGATTATCAGCACAATTCCGTTCGCGTCGCAGATTTCGCGTATGCGTTTGATGTACGGCACCGGCATCGGAATGAAGCCGCCCTCGCCCTGCACAGGCTCGATTATCACGCACGCAACCATCTCGGGCGACAGACTCGTGTGCAGCAAAGACGCGAATTCGTCGGCGCATTTCAGCGCGAACGCGTCGTCGGGCAGTCCCGTGTCGTTGCGATAGAGGTTCGGACACGGGATTTTGAACGTATCGGGCGCGAACGGACCGAAACCGTCCTTGTACGGCTTGACCTTTGTCGTCAGCGACATTGTGAGCAGTGTGCGCCCGTGAAAGCTGCCGTCAACGGTCACGATGCCCGTGCGTCCGGTGAACTTTTTTGCGATTTTCACGGCGTTTTCAACGGCTTCCGCGCCCGAGTTCACAATCAGCGTTTTCGCGTTCATAATCGGCGCGAGGGCATTCAGCCGCTCGGCAATCTCGACGTAGGGCGCGTAGGGCGCGACGTTGATTGAAGTGTGAATGTAGCTTGCGGACTGCGCGTTTATCGCCGCTACGACCTCGTCCGCGCAGTGACCGACGTTTATTACGCCGATGCCCGCCGCGAAGTCGATGAACGTGTTTCCGTCAACGTCTTTTATCAGCGCGCCCTTTGCCTCCGCCGCGAAAATCTCCGTTGAGTGCGACACGCCGCGCGGCACGGCGGCGGTGCGCCGCGCGAGCAGCGCGAGCGACTTCGGTCCGGGTACCGCGGTGATGATATTGGCTGTGGTTTCAGTCATTTTTACTGTCCTCCTACACGCCGAACTCGGCTTCTGTGTCGGCTAACGCCTCGTCCATACGCGCGACCACCTTGTCAAAGTCCTCGTAGCTCATCGTGAGTGGCGGCTCGATGCGGATTGTGGACGCGTTGTTGAGCGTACCCGCCGTCAT
>JAISJC010000026.1 GCA_031261745.1 Oscillospiraceae bacterium | reverse complement strand
CCAAGCAGGTTCTGGCGCACCGTCGGGCGTTCTATATCGTCTTTTGTGAGCAGAATCTGCCCGACGGTCGCGCCGTATTCGCCGAAAAACTTGTCGTAGATGTGTATCAGCTCGCACTGTCCGACGGCGGCGGCCGCCTGTTTGAGCCGCAAATCCGTCGGTCGCTTCGCGAGGTTCAGCTTGCCCGTGCCGACGCCGATTGCGCCCGACGACACGAGGACGACCTCGTGTCCCTCGTTCTTAATGTCCGCGAGAACGCGCGTCAGCAGGTCGATATTCCGCAAATTCGGCCCGCGCCCCTCGTGACAGAGCGTCGAGGTTCCGACCTTGATTACAATTCGTTTTTTGTCCATTTCGTCTACCAAACCAGCGTCGCGAAGTAGTCGTCGGGCGTTTCCGCGCGGCGAATTAAATCAAACGACCCGTCGGCGTTGAGCATAACCTCGCCGCTTCGCAGCTTTCCGTTGTAGTTGTAGCCCATACTGCGCCCGTGCGCACCCGTGTCGTGAATCACGAGGTAGTCGCCCATATCGACCTTGGGCAGGGCGCGGTCCACGGCGAATTTGTCGTTGTTCTCACAGAGGTTTCCCGTCACGTCGTACAGGTGATCCGCAGGCGCGTCCTCCTTGCCGAGGACGGTTATGTGGTGGTACGCGCCGTACATCGCGGGGCGCATAAGGTCGCACGCGCACGCGTCCACGCCGATATACTCCTTATAGATGTGCTTTTCGCGGATTGCCTTTGTGACGAGGCAGCCGTAGGGCGCGAGCATAAACCGCCCCATCTCCGTGAAAATCGCGATGTCGTCCATTCCCGCGGGACCGAGAATCTCCTCATACACGCGGCGCACGCCCTCGCCGATGACCATAATGTCGTTCGGCTGTTGCTCCGGGCGGTACGGAATCCCGACGCCGCCTGAGAGGTTGATGAACGTGATTTTCACGTCCACGGCGCGCCTTATATCCACGGCGAGCTGGAACAGCTCCGACGCGAGGACGGGATAGTAGTCGTTCGATACTGTGTTCGACGCGAGGAACGCGTGAATGCCGAACTCCTCCGCACCGAGGTTTTTCAGCTCGCGGAACGCCGCGAAAATCTGCTCGCGCGTCATTCCGTACTTCGCGTCGCCGGGGTTGTCCATAATCTTGTTCGCAATCTCGAACGCGCCGCCGGGGTTGAAGCGGCAGCAGATTTTCTTCGGAATGCCGGCGAGATTTTTCAGAATCTCGATGTGCGTGATGTCGTCGAGGTTGATAATCGCGCCGAGGCGCGCCGCCTCGACGAATTCATTGTCGGGCGTGTCATTCGAGCTGAACATTATATCGTCGCCCGTGAAACCACACTTCTCGCCCATTATCAGCTCCGTGAGCGACGAGCAATCCACGCCGCAGCCGTGCTTTTGCAGCAGTTTCAGGATTGCGGGCGTCGGCGTCGCCTTGACGGCGAAATATTCGCGGAAGCCCTTGTTCCACGCGAACGCGGCTTTCAGCCGCTCGGCGTTCTCCTCAATCCCGCGCTCGTCGTAGAGGTGAAACGGCGTCGGAATCTGCGCGGAAATCTCACGGATTTTGTCTAAATTTACAAATGTTTTCTTCATTTATTATGTAACCCCCGAATTTCGGATAATATGTTATTATAATTGCATATTCCCCCATTTGTCAACGGTTAATTATTATGAATATGAGCCTTGATAATCTTCGTTATTCGTGTTATTATCACCCTATGAAACAATTCACGATAAAACAGAATGACGCCGGCGCGCGGCTCGACCGGTTTGTGGCAAAAGCAGTACCGCTTTTGCCGCCGAGTCTCGCGCAGAAGTATATCCGTCTCAAACGCATTAAGGTCAACGGGCGCGGCTCCGCGAGGGACGCGCGGCTGGCTCTCGGCGACGTGATTGAGATGTACGTCAACGATGAATTTTTTGAGCAGCCGCGCGAGGAAAACGCGTTTCTGCGCGTTCCGGAACCGAACCTCGGTATCGTATTTGAGGACGAGAACATTCTGCTGCTCGACAAGCCGTCGGGCGTGCTGTGCCACTCCGACGGCGGGTTTGATTACGCGACGCTGATTGCGCGCGTTCAGTCGTATCTGTACCAAAAGCGCGAATGGAACCCGCGCGAGGAGAACGCGTTCGCGCCCGCGCTGTGCAACCGTATTGACCGCAACACACAGGGCATTGTCATCGCCGCGAAAAACGCGGAGGCGTTGCGCGTGATGAACGAGAAAATCAAGACGCGCGAGATTGACAAGTATTACCTCGCCGTCACAGTCGGCAAACCGCCGAAGCCGAGCGGCAGGCTCGAAAATTATCTCTTCAAGGACGCGAAGAAAAATCAGGTGTTCGTGTCCGACCGCCAAACGCCGGGCTCGCAGCTCGCAATCACCGAATACAGGACGCTGAAATCCGAAAGCGGCCTGTCGCTCTTAGAGTGCCGCCTGCTGACGGGGCGCACGCACCAAATCCGCGCACAGCTCGCGAACGCGGGTTGCGCGATTCTCGGCGACGGCAAGTACGGCAGCGAGCGCGAGAACCGCAAATACGGCGAAAAGTCGCAGCTTTTGTGTTCGTACAGGCTTCGTTTCTCGTTCGAGACGGACGCGGGCGCGCTCAATTATCTGAAAAACAGTGAATTTCGCCTAAAAATCGTCGATTTTGTGCCGAAATATTTTGCTTGTACAATGGATAGTGTAATGATATAATAATTTTAGATGACTACCTAAAAACAAAGAGAGGTGTATTATAATGAAATGTCCGTACTGCGCCCACGCGGAGAGCCGCGTCGTCGATTCCCGCCCCGCAGAGGAGGGTTCGACAATCCGCCGCCGCCGCGAATGCCTCGCCTGCGCGAAACGCTTTACGACCTACGAGATTATTGAGCGTCTGCCGATTATCGTCGCGAAAAAGGACGGCAGCCGCGAAACCTTCGACAAGCAAAAGCTGATGACGGGTATGCTCCACGCCTGCGCGAACCTCCCTGTCCCGCTCGCAAGCCTGCAAGAGGTCGCGAGCGAGATTGAGCTGGAACTTCAAAACTCGCTCGAAAACGAGGTCACGACCACGCAAATCGGCGAGCTTGTAATGGACAAGCTCAAAAAGCTCAACGAGGTTGCGTACGTCCGCTTCGCGTCCGTTTACCGCCAGTTCAAGGACGTAAACAGCTTTATGCAGGAGCTGAACAAGCTGATAAAAGAATAATCATAACACTGACCCAATCCGCACCTGCTCGACTGTCGCGATGCTCTCCATACTGCGTCGCACCGCCTCGGCGGAGCCGAGTACGCGCCCCTTGTCGCGCGAATAGATGTCCGTCAGGAGGCCGATTATCGCGTTTTCGCCCTGCTCGATTACGCCGTGACGCAGGACAAGCTGCGTGTACGCGCTGTGGTCTTTCCAGATTCGGAACGCCCGCGTCGCGTGTTCCTCCGCGGCTGTCCAGTCCTCAATTTGCGCCGCGTCGGCGGCAAGTTCCGCGTCCCGCGTCAGTTCGGTTGTGAGCTTTGAGAGCTGTGCGATATTCACGAACGACACGGCGATCATCACGGCAAACAGCACGGAAATAATAATCTCTTTCTTCATTTGCTCCCCCTCTCCGGCATCGGCGCGATATACGTCTTTCCGTTGCGGTCCGCCGTCATCAGGAACACGGTCGCCGCGTCCGCGACGCCGTTCTCGCGCAGTCGCTTCGCGAGCCAGCGTTCGTCAAAACCGACCTTTCGCAGTCCCTGCTGGATGACGTCGCCGTCGCTGATTACGACATACGGGATTTCCGTCTCGTCGACCGTCAGCGACATCTGCTTCGGCGTCGTTGGCGCGTCGGCGGCGAATAAAATCGTCGAGAGCGTGCCGTCCGTTTCCAGCGTCGCGTGTTTCACGACGGAAAAGTCCGCAATCCCCGACTTCCGCAGGTGTTCGGACAGCTCGTCGAGCGTGTAGCGGTTGCGTTTCATCTCCGTGCGGTTGATTTCGCCGTTTTCGATGATTACGCTTGGGTTGCCCGCGATTACGCGCCGCGCCGCGCGCGACTTCATTCCGAGGAACGACAGCATAACCTCGCAGAACAGCAGCGTCATCACGGGGATTATCCCGTAGGCGAGCGGCGTGCCGAGGTCCTGCAACGGGTTCGCGGCGAGGTCGGAGATAAGGATTGCGACGACCAGCTCCGCGGGTTCCAGCTCACCGAGCTGACGCTTCCCCATTACGCGCATACAGGTCACCATTATGCCGTATAAAATCAGTGTTCGTATAATAGATATTGCCATTTAAGTACCTCCGTAATATGCATAGTATTGCATAATCGGGAAACTTTTATCATAAAATTTTCAAGACAGGCGGTTTGAATATGTCAATTCACGAGGAATGCGGTGTTTTCGGTATCTACCACGAGGACGGCGACTGCGCGAGAGCCGCATACTATGGTCTCTTCGCGTTACAGCACCGCGGGCAGGAGGCCTGCGGCATTGCAACCATAAATGACCTCGAACTGTCGTGCCACAAGGATAACGGACTTGTGGGCGACGTTTTTTCGGAGGCAATGCTCGACAACCTCGCCGGCACAATGGCTATCGGCCACGTCCGCTATTCCACGACGGGCGGCGGCGGCCGCGACAACGCCCAGCCGCTGACGCTAAAATATGTCAAAGGCTCCCTCGCCGTCGCGCACAACGGCAACCTCGCGAACACCGAGGCCCTCAAAGCCGAGTACGAGTACAAGGGCGCGATTTTCCACACGTCCACGGATTCGGAGATTATCGCCTATATCATCGCGCAGGAACGGCTGCAATGCGGCTCGATTGAGGAGGCCGTGATGAACGCTATGCCGCACCTGCTCGGCGCATATTCCCTCGTCGTGATGTCCTCGCGCAAGCTGCTCGCGGCGCGCGACCCGTGGGGTTTCCGCCCGCTGTGTATAGGCAAGCGCGGGAACGCGTTCGTGTTCGCGTCGGAGACGTGCGCGCTCGACGCCGTTGGCGCGACGCTCGTCCGCGACGTGCTGCCCGGCGAGGTCGTCTGGGTTGAGGACGGCGAGCT
>JAISJC010000010.1 GCA_031261745.1 Oscillospiraceae bacterium | reverse complement strand
GACCCACTCGCCGCCGATGTACATGAGTTTTGTTTCAGACATTTTTATCACCTATTTTACAAATTTTGTCCAGAGCGTGTCGTACTTTTCTACGTCGGAGCCGATGTCCTGCACGTACTCGCCGTTGGCAATGACGGCGGGGTCGATATTCGACGCGAGGTTGCTCTTGTAGCTGTCGGGCAGCATCTCGACAGCGGCGGCGTTCGGGTTCAGGTACGGGAACTCGTCGGAGACGAGCTTCGAGACGTCGGGGCGGAGGACGAAGTTCAGAAATTGCGTTGCCGCGTCGGGATTTTTCGCGCCCTTGAGGATTGAGAGGTTGTCGAGGAACAGGTAGCAGCCCTCGTCGGGGAACACGGCGTAGAAGTCCCCGGACTCCTGCAAACATATGGCAATCTCGGCGTTCCACATGAAGCCGATTGACGTCTCGCCCGAGAGCATGGCCGACTTCGGCGAGTCGGAGTCGAGCAGCTTGATGTTCGCTTTGAGCGAGTCGAGCTTTGCATCCACGGCGGCAAGCTCCGCGTCGTCAACCGTGTTGAGCGAGTAGCCGAGCGACTTCGCCGTCATGCCAATCACGGCGCGGAAGTCGTCGAGCGCGACGATAGAGTTCGCGTACTTGGGGCTGAAAATCTGCTCGTAGCCCGTGATGACCTCGTCCGCCTTTGCGCCGTTGACCACGAGTCCCGCAAGACCGCCCATGTACGGCACGGAGTATTTGTTGCCGGGGTCAAAGCTCTGGTTCAGGTACGCCGCGTCGATGTTCGTCAGGTTCGGGATTGCGGCGAGGTCGAGCGGCGCGAGAAGCCCCTCCGCCGTCATCATCTTCACCATGTAGTCGCTGGGAACCACGATGTCGTATATGCCCTCGTTGCCGCCCTTGACCTTTGAGAGCATATCCTCGTTTGACGAGTAGGTCGAGACGTTGACCTTTATGCCCGTCTCCTTTGTGAACGCGTCAAAAACGGACTGCGGCATGTACTCCGTCCAGACGAACACGTTCAGCTCCCCGCCTTTTTTCGGCGCGCCGGAGTCCGACGACTTGCCGCAGGAGGCGGCCGCGAAAAGCAGCGTGAGCGCGAGCAGGGTTGTGATTAGCTTTTTCATTTTTGTTTCTCCTTGTATTTGGATTTGAGTGCGCGCTGGTTCGCCTTGTAGACTGAGATTTGCGAGATGAGAACGACCACGAACGTCGCGAGAATGATGATTGTTGACAGCGCGTACACGTCCGGCGAGACGCCGGAGCGCACAAGCTCCATGATTTTCAGCGGGAACGTCGTGCTGCGCGCGCCCGTCGTGAAAAAGCTGATGATTATGTCGTCAATCGACAGCGTGAACGCGAGTACCGCGCCCGACACGATTCCCGGCGCGATAATCGGGATTGTTATGCCCGTGAGCACCCGCACGCGGTTCGCGCCGAGGTCCATCGCCGCCTCCTCAATCGAGCGGTCGAAGCCCGAAAGCCGCGCGCGCACGGTGAACACGACGAACGGAATCTGAAACGTCACGTGCGCGACAATCATACTGCCAAGACCGAGTGGCACGTGGACGAGCGAGAATACGGACAACAGTGCTATGCCGAGTACAATCTCCGGTATGACGACAGGAATGTAGAGCAAGAGGTCGATAATCGTCTTGCCGCGAAACTTGTAGCGGAACATCGCAATGGCCGTGAGCGTGCCGATTACCGTCGCTATGAGCGTCGAGACACCGGCGACGGCGAGCGTGTTGCCGAATGATTCAAGCAGCGCGTGGTTCGTCGCCATCTGCTTATACCAGTCGAGCGTGAACCCCTCAAACAGCACATTGCGGCGCGAGGTGTTGAACGAGAATAGGATTACGACCGCAATCGGCGCGTACAGGAACAGGTAGACAAGTGCGGAAAACACGCGTGAGGTGTACTTTTTCGCGGCAGCTTTGCGTTTTTTTCGCATCACATCACCCCCAGATCGTCGATTTTGCCGCCCGTTTTTGTGTAGATTCGCACGAGCAGGAGCGTGATGAGTATCAGCATAATCGCGAGCGCCGCGCCGTATGGCCAGTTGAACGCCTCCTTGAACTGGCGCGAGATGACGTTGCCGATTAACTGCGAGGTTCCGCCGCCCATTAGGTTCGACACGAAAAAGTAACCGAGGCACGGGATAAACACCATAATCGAGCCTGCGAAAATGCCCGGCGCGGTGAGCGGGAGCGTGATGTGCAAAAACGTCTTAACCGGCTTTGCGCCGAGGTCGGACGACGCTTCGTGCAGTCCGCCGTCGAGCTTGTCGATGACCGTGTGCAGCGGCAGAACCATAAACGGCAGCAGCGTGTACACCATACCGAGTACGACCGCGCCGCGCGTGAACAGCATCTCAATCGGCTGCTGAATCAGCCCGATTTTCAGAAGCAGCAGATTGACGTAGCCGTTTGTGCCGAGCAGCGTGCGCCACGAGTACAGGCGGATAATCGAGTTCGTCCAGAACGGCAGCATCAGGAAAATCATCATCAGCGTCTTGCGAAACGGCGTGGTTGACGCCATAATATACGCAAACGGGTACGCGACGAGTATGCAGATAACCGTTGTTAAAAGCGCGATTACGAGCGAATTTGAGTAGATGCTCAGTATCGTCGGGTCGAACAGCTTCGCGTAGTTTTTCAGCGTGAAGTGAAACACGATGTTGTGCGCGTCGTCCGTGCCGCAAAAGCTGATTACGAGAATGTAGAGCAACGGCAGTGCGATAAGCAGTATCAGCCACGCCGTAACGGGTGAAATCATCGTGATGAGCGGGACCGTCTTTTTGCGGAAAGTGTGTCTGTCCTGCATTTCACGCACCCCCCGCAACATACGCGCCGAGGTCGAGACTGTCCATCAAGTCAAGTATCGTGTTCGACTTCGAGTGGATGATTACCGCGTCGCCCGGATTCCAGTGTATATAGCGCGCGCTGCCCGCGGCGGGAACGGGCGCGCCCGCAATGCTCGACACGCGGATTTCCTGCCCGTTTTGCAGGACTACCGTACTCTTCACGACGGTGCCGATATAGATGTTTTCGCGAACCGTGCCGCGCAGGCTGAAACCCGTCACGGGCGACTCGCTCGCGAGCGTCTTTTCGGGGCGCACAGACAGGTACACGAGTTCCGCCGCGGAAAACCGCGGGTCTGCGCCCGTCAGCTCGCCCGCCTCGGCATTCAGGCAGACCGTTCCGTCGTCGCGCACGTGCGCCTCGACCGCCTCGAACAGGTTCGTCTCGCCGATGAAATCGGCGACGAACTTCGTCGTCGGTTTTTCGTAAATCTCCGCCGGAGTACCGATTTGTTCAAGCACGCCGCCGCTCATAACCGCGATCCTGTCGGACATTGTGAGGGCCTCCTCCTGGTCGTGCGTGACGTAGACGAATGTGATACCGAGCTGTTTTTGCAGGTTTTTCAGCTCAATCTGCATCTGCTTGCGCAGCTTCATATCGAGCGCGCCGAGCGGTTCGTCGAGCAGCAGCACGCGCGGATTGTTGATAATCGCCCGCGCAATCGCGACGCGCTGTCGCTGTCCGCCGGAGAGCTGCGCGGGGTATCGCTTGCCGAAACCTTCAAGCCGAACCATACTCAGCGCATCCTCGACGCGCCCGGCAATCTCCGCCTTTTTTACCTTTTTCATCTTCAAGCCGTAGGCGACGTTGTCGTGTACGGTCATATGCGGAAAGAGCGCGTAGGACTGGAACACCGTGTTCACGTTGCGCTCGAACGGTTCTTTGTTCTCTACCCGCTCGCCCTCGACGGTGATTACGCCGTCCGTCTGCTGCTCGAAGCCCGCAATCATTCGCAGCGTCGTCGTTTTGCCGCAGCCGGACGGACCGAGAATCGAGAGGAACTCTCCCTCGTAAATCTCCATATCGAGGTCCTTTACGACGTGGTTGTCGCCGTAGAATTTGTTTACGTTTTTGATTTCGACTATTGCTTTTGCCATTACGGGAACCCCCTAAAAAACAGACAATGACGCCGCACCCGACATCATTGTCTGTTACTGTGTAATTTTGTGCCGTGAGTTGCGCGCGCAACGCGCGTTTTACAGTGCCTTTTTGCCGCGCTCGCCCGTTCTTATCCGCATAACCTCCGCGATTTCGGAGACGAAAACCTTACCGTCTCCGACCGCGCCGGTCGAGATTGTCTCGTGGATTATGTTCAGGATTTCCTCTACCGAGTCGTCGTCCACGACGACCATCGCGGAAATTTTCGGCAACAGGTTCATTCCCGGAATTTTCAGACCTTTCAGCTCACCCGTAACATCGCCGCGCTGCGCGCCGCAGCCCATAACACTCGTGACGGTAATTCCGCCGATTGAATAATTGTTGAGCAGGATTTTCAGCTTTTCTAAGCTGTCGGGGCGGATTATTATATCGAGTCTTTTCATCGTATACCTCCAAAAACGCAAAATAAAAAGAGCAAGGGCGCAATAAGCGTCTTTGCTCTATGCGGGAATGATAGCACACGCGAATGGGTTTGTCAAGCGATTTATAAACTTTCTTTTTGTCGCTATATGCCTTAGCTCCTTCACGGTTTTGAAATTCTTCTGTGGTTGCAAAAGGCGGATCAATATAAATAAGTTTCACCCTGCCTTTTATGCGTCCAATAATAGTCGGGTCTTTATCTTCATATAACGTTTTCAGCTTCAGAAGGCATCATAAGCACCCTTCCAACCTTTTATTCCCCCAACAAAAAATCAATAATATTCTGAAATCTAATCCCCTCGTGGTCGGTCACATACGATTTGTCCATTGAGAGGATAACTTTTTCGTAGTTATCGTGGATTCCCTCAAACGGTGCCAATTCACGATTTTTCACGGACTCGTCCATCAAACTCAGTGTCACCTGATAGTATTTTTTCGTGTCCTGTCGCACGGCAAGGAAGTCCACCTCTTTATCGTACCATTTGCCGATAAACACCTGATACCCGCGCCGAAGTAACTCGAAGTACACAACGGTTTCAAGAACGTGTCCGATATCGTTGTCGGAATAACCCGTCAAAGCATTCCGGATTCCAGTGTCCGCAACATAGTATTTCGCCAGCGTTTTCAGTTGCTCCTTACCCTTTATGTCATACCTGTCAACCTTATAAACTATATACGCCTTTTCGAGAGTGTCGAGATACGACGAAACCGTCGCGGACTTTACGCTGACGCCCTGCTCCTGCGCGCTCAAAAATCCGCTGATTTTATTGCTCGAAACGATGTTCCCCGTGTTCCCGATGACATACTTGACAATCCTTTCGAGCAACGCGGAATCCTTGTTCCGGCTGCGCTCAATCACGTCTTTCAGTATTACCGTGCTGTAAATTCCGAGCAGAAACTGATTGACCGTGGTGTTGTCCTGTGGCAGAGAGGTCACGGCGGGCAGACCGCCGAATTTAAGATATTGATTGAATTTGTCCTCGACGCTCCAATCGCCCGGCAAATGGTCAAACCGCAAAAACTCCTTAAACGACAGCGGCAGCATCTTTATCTCGACGTACCGCCCCGACAGAAGCGTGGATATATCCGACGACAGCAGATAGGCGTTGGAACCGGTGATGTAGATGTCCACGTCAATGTCCGGTTCGACGTTCAGGCTGTTTATCGCCTTTTCCCAATGCGTCACCTGCTGAACCTCGTCGAGGAGCAGGTAGCATTTCCCGACGGCGGGGATTGCACCCCGTATCAGCTTGTAAAACTGTTTGTAATCTCGGATTTCATCATAAACCATCAGCTCAAAATTGATGTCAATGATATGCGCAGCGGGAACGCCGCCCGAAAGTAAATCCGCCTTAAAAAGTTGCAACAGCGTGGATTTTCCGCAGCGACGCAGACCCGTAATGACCTTTATCAGCGGGTTATCCTTGTATGCAAGAAGCTGTGCCATATATTGTTCGCGCGCGACCATTAAAATCACCTCACGCACAGTATACGGCAAAAACTTTAATTTGGCAAGACTTTTATCCTGTTTTAGGCAAAAACTTTTTTTGCAGATTAGGCTCCGCGTCGCCGAAGCCGTCCTGTGAGTACGCAGTGAAGTTCGCCGTCGCGGTCAGGGGGCGGTACGGCGGGTCGAAATACGCGCAAGCGCGTAGTCGCCGCAGACAATCGAATACCTGTTGCGGCTCTTTTCGGAAAGGGAATTATGTAGATATTCCGCACAACGGCGCGAAAACGCAAGCATCTCATAATCCGCGCCGCACCCGCATATACTCCACTATGATATTGCCGAAGTGGAGTGATGTTATTGAACACAAACATCGAGGAACGGGCCTGCGAGCTCGCGGCATACATTGTAGATACGCGCGAAACCGTCAGAGCGGCCGCGAAAAAGTTCGGCATCAGCAAGAGTACCGTACATACGGTAGGGTGAATGTGGAACGGTGGATTTGGGTGGTGAGGTAGAGGGCAACTCCAACCGTTCTCGTTCATATTATTCCAGTCGCATCAACGGTCTTATTTACGCCACCGCAAAATGAAGTTCTTATATCCTGCCAAATTTT
>JAISJC010000018.1 GCA_031261745.1 Oscillospiraceae bacterium | reverse complement strand
GACGTGCCGTTTTTGCCCGATTCGCCCTTGGAATTGTAGGCGTCGAGGCAGTACATCATTATGTATTTCGGCACGTCGGGCGGGATATCCTCGCGCTCAAACAGAAAGCGGAGCGCGTTTAACAGGCTCGTCGGTCCGCAGTCATATTCGGTTATTTGATATTGCAATGGTGTTTTCATTATCATAAAACCTCCGCTTGTATTTTCTCATTATAATACAAACGGAAGTTAATGTAAAGCAACAGTTTCTTGTTGCAATTTATTTTTCATATGTTATAATGTAATGGAACGCTTCATAAGAAACTGAGGAACGAACGTGTCTAATAACAATCAAAATAACGCTCCGCCGAATTTAGGTTCGTGGATTGCGACAATAGTAATGCTTTTTGTGTTCCCGCCCGTCGGCATATTTATGCTGATTGCGCGGCTGCTTGCCACGGCGAAAAGCTACACGGCTCCGCCGC
Organism: Oscillospiraceae bacterium; assembly: GCA_031261745.1. Classification (GTDB taxonomy): domain Bacteria; phylum Bacillota; class Clostridia; order Oscillospirales; family Oscillospiraceae; genus JAIRRO01. Next base: position 14,254 of record JAISJC010000018.1, on the reverse strand, counting down.
AAACGGGAACGGCCAAAACCGAACCCGTCAGGGCGAAAACCGTGCATTTCGAGCCTGTTGAACCTGTTGAACAGGCTACACCTGTTGAGCCGATGAAACCGGCGACGGCAAAAAGTCCCGCGCCGCCGCAGAAAAGAAAGAGGAGCGTCCCGATGACGCCGCTCGAACGCGAGCAAAAGGGCGCGAAAAAGGTCTCAGGTCTGCTGATTTTTATCGCGATAATCGGCTTGATTACGGGCGTTTCGTGCCTGTCCGTGGGCATTCCGTTTATATTCCTTGAAGAGGATATCGCGGCGGTTCTCGCGCTGACGATTACGGGCGGGACATTCTTAACGGGCGGCATCGCGTCGCTCATAGGCAGCCGTTACCTGCCTCGCCGCGTGAAGCTCCGCCGCAGGTATATTAACCTCGTCGGTGACGCGCAGAGGATTCAGGTTTCCGCGCTCGCAAGCTCCCTCGGACGTAGTGAGAACCGCGTCCGTCACGAGCTTGAAGATATGCTCGACGACGGATATTTCGGCGAGGGCGCGTACTTTGACGTCGGACTTGACGCGCTGATTGTTGACGCGTCCGTTATCCGCGCCGCGCGCGAAGCCGCGGATGAAGCCGCCGCCGCTCCGGAGATTCCGATTTCCGAGTACGACCGCATTCTGCGCGAACTGCAAACGCTCGACGCCAAAATTGAAGATTTCGCCATTTCGAGCAAAATCGAACGCATCGGCGTGACCTGCGCCAAGATTTTTGAGGCCGTGAAAGACAATCCGGATAAGCTGCCGCAGTTGCGGCGGTTTATGAACTACTATCTGCCGACGACGCTGAAACTTCTGCGCTCATATGTAACGCTCGAAAAGCAGGGCATCCGCGGCGACAATATCGGCACCGCGAAGGACAACATTGACCGCGTTCTCGGCACACTTGCCGACGGCTTTGACCGCCAGCTTGACCAGCTGTTCCGCGCCGACGTTATGGACATCAGCGCGGACATTGAGGTCTTGGAAAATATGCTCACGCGGGACGGTTTGGCTAACGAATCGCCGTTCCGGTCGCAGACAAGCACGGGCGAGATTATTTAGTGAACCGATATTATTATAAGGAGCGGAAGTAAAATGGGAAACGGCATATTTATCAGAGCGGATGCCAAGGCGACGGCTAAGGACCAGATGCGGGGAAACCTCCCGACCCTAATCGTAATCGAACTGCTGTACATCGCGATAACAGGCATTCTCGCGGCGATTCCGGTTGTCGGCGCACTTGCAGCCGTACTGATTTCGGGTCCGTTCGCTGTCGCAATCATCTGGATTTATCTCGGCGTCACGCGTTACGAAAAACCGCGCGTAGAGGACCTGTTCAAGGGTTTCTTCACGGTGCTTGTTCCGTCATTTATGACAATGCTGCTTGTTTACATCTTCACAATGCTGTGGTCGCTGCTCCTCGTCGTCCCCGGCATCATCAAAGGTCTTTCCTACTCAATGTCGATGTACATTCTCGCGGAGAATCCCGACGTTTCAGCGTTTGACGCCATTAATGAGAGCAAACGCATAATGGACGGCCACAAGATGGAGATGTTCGTCCTCGGACTGTCGTTCATCCCGTGGATTCTGCTCACGAGCATCACGTTCGGCATTGCCGGCCTCTACGTTATCCCGTATATGCAGACGACAATGGCGAACTACTATCAGTACGTAAGAGACAGCGCGGGTCCGGTCGGCGATTAGAACAGCCAGTAAATCACGCCGAAAATCGCGCTCGCGGTGATGCCGAACACGATTACGGGTCCCGCGATGATGAACATTTTCGCCGCCATTCCCGCTATCATTCCCTCGCTTTTGAATTCCATTGCGGGTGACGCAACGGAATTGGCGAAGCCTGTAATCGGCACGAGTGTTCCCGCCCCCGCCCACTTCGCTATCTTGTCGTAGACGTGAAAAGCTGTGAGCAGCGTGCCGAGGAAGATGAGTGTTATGCTCGTCAGCAGTTTCGCGTTTTCGTCGCCGAGTCCGACGTGCTTGTACAGCAGGATAAGGCCCTCGCCGATGCAGCATATCAGTCCGCCGGACGCGAACGCGCGCAGCGAATTGCCGAGCAGCCGCGATTTCGGTGCCTTTTGCTCCACATAGTCTCCGTATTCCTCTTTTGTCATATTAATATCCATAAAAATTCGCCCCCTTCGGTATTATTGTTACCAAAGGGGGCGCGATTATTTACGGTTTAATACACTTCAATTTCCAAAGCTGTTATGCCGTTGCGCGTACTGACCTCGAATTCGACGACGACGTCCATCAGATAATTGTAGTAGACCGTCGGCTCACCGTCCTCGTCAACGCCCTCTTCGGGGTACGCCTTGAAGAAATATTTTTCAAGCAGCGCACGGTATCCGTTGACGAGCTTTGTCGTGTCGCGGTTCGTGAGGTCATAGCTGATCATCAGCGACCCCGCAAACGTCGATTCACTTGCGGACGCAATGCCGGAGTACGCGCCGAAGTCGGGCGCGGGGAAATGTCCGTCGTAGAATTTATCGGTCGTCGGGTACACGCCGAACGGATAGAGCTTCTCGCGGGAGAGCGCGCTTATCGCGCCGATGGGGACCGCGAGGTTCAGGTTCTGCCCGCCGTTCATACCCGCCGAGGTGATGCCGATGACGCGACCCGCCGCGTCGAGCAGCGCGCCGCCGCTTGAACCGTGCGAAATCGCGGCGTCGATTTGGATATAGCGCATACCGTCGATCTCGCGCTTCGCGGTGGAGACAATGCCCTGCGAGAATGAGTTTACAAGTCCTATCGGGTTTCCGATTGTGAATACCGACGCGCCCGTCGCGGGTTCGTAATCCGCGGTCGTAAGCGTCGGAAATCCCGTCCCGTCAATCTGAATCAGCGCGACGTCGGTCGCCATATCGTACGCGTACATCCCCGTGATGTCGAGCTTTTCACCCGTTGACAGCGTCGCCTTGGCGGAAACCGCGTCCGCGATGACGTGGCAGTTCGTAACGGCAAGTCCGTCCGGCGTGATAAAGAAGCCACTGCCGAGCTTTGCGGTCTGTCCGGCCGCGTTAAGCACCTCAATATAGAATACTGCGGGTTCGCACTTCGCGTAAATCTCCTCCGCGGACAGCTCGCTGACCTTTTGGATCAGCGCGCGCTGCTCCGGACGGACGATGCGCGAGAGTACCGCCGCGGCCTCCGCGCGCGAAATCGGACGGTTCGGATAGAACTCACCGTCCGGCCCGCCGCCGGTAAGAATACCCGCGCGGTAGAACTCATAGACCGCCGCGCCGTAGGAATAACGCTCCGGAACGTCCGGCACCGCGCCGTCGGGGACCTCGTTCGTCGGCGTCGTCGCCTCGTCGGGCAGCGCGGCGGCAAGTATTTTCACGAAGTCCGAACGCGCGGCGCGCGCGTTGTAAACGGGATAATCCGCCTCGGCGATAATCCCGCTGTCAACGGCGTAATCGGCGTAAACCTCGTACCAAACGTCGCCTTTCTGCTGTAACACGGAACCCGTATCGTAGACCGCGCGCAGATTCGCCGCGAATTTCAGCGTCTCGGCAACCGTTATGTAGCCGCTCGGATTGTATAATCCCGCGTCGCCGTCAATCAGTCCGAGCGCGTAACACACGCGGACGTTCTCGTAAAACCAGTCGCCGGCGTGAACGTCGGAAAACGTGGTCGCGGTGAACGTGCGCTTTTCGGCAAAGTTCGCCAGCGTCGCGGCGAGGGAGGACACGCCAAACTGCGCCAGAACGGCAAAGCAGACGAGCAGGGATATGATTCGCTTCTTCATTATTTCGGTAACTCCTAACCATTATTTGCGGCTTTTCGACATTATACATTATTTGTCCGGAAAGCGCAATAGGGGGTTACAAATATATTAAATTTTTGCAACAAATTTTGAAATATGTAACATAAAATGCGAAAAACGTCCGAATTGCAAGGCTTTGCCGCGACGAACGCGCAAACGCGAAATTGCAAGAAAACTATTGCAATTCAAAAAGAAATGGAGTATAATAGCATCACATTCAGGAAACACGAATACCAAACGGAGGTATCGAATTATGAAAAAAATAATAAGTTTTATTGCGTTAGTGTGTATAGTCGTGACGCTTGCTCCCGCCGCAATCGCGTTTGCCGCCGACCCCGTGATTCAGGGGAACGACAAGGCAGCCGTTGACGTGACAAACATCGCCGACGGTTACGTCCGCATCACATATAAGGGTGCGGCGTCCGCAAAAGTCAAGGTGATTATCAAGACGCCGAAAGCCACGGAATACAAGTACAACCTCAAAACCGTCGCTGAGGGTGAGGTTTTCCCGCTTACCGAGGGCGACGGCAAGTACACAATCGGCGTTTACACGAACGCGTCCGGCAACAAGTACGCCGTGAGCTTTACGACGACGGCCGACGTCAAACTCAACAATACGTACGCCCCGTTCCTTGTGCCGAGCCAGTACGTGAACTTCATTCCGGAGGGCGACAAGAAGAGCGAAGTCGTCAAGAAAGCCGCGGAAGTCACTAAGGACAAGAAAACAGACTTAGAGAAAATCACGGCCGTTTATAATGAGGTTCTGAAATTCACATACGACACGCCGAAGGCAAAAACGGTGGAATCCGGTTATCTGCCCGACGTGGACAAAATTCTCTCTTCCCAAAAGGGTATCTGCTTCGACTACGCGGCTGTTATGACGGCGATGCTCCGCAGTCAGAAAATCCCGTGCCAGCTCGTCGTCGGCTATGTCGGCGAGGTCTGCCACGCGTGGATTAACGCCTACACCAAGGAAGAGGGCTGGGTTAAGGAGGTCATTCAGTTCGACGGCAAGACGTGGAAACTGATGGACCCGACGTTTGCATCGACCGGCAAGGAGAGCAAGGACACGATGAAATATATCGGAGACGGAAAAAACTATTCCGCCAAGTATTATTATTGACATATAAAATTTACTGTTTACGGCACCGCGGGTAAAACCGCGGTGCCGCGCGACGTTAAAACAGATGTTACAAATACATATATTACCTTATAAAGGAGCGCGTTAAATGAAACAGTTTTCGCACGCAAATATATCATCGTTCTGTATGTCCCTGCATCTCGCTATGCAGGCGGGCATTCCGGTTTCCGAGGGGGTCGAGATGTACCGTGAGGAGGAGACTGATTCCGCGCGCAAAGCCGCGCTCGGCGTCGTCGCGGAGGAACTTTCGCTCGGAGAACTGCTGTCGGCGGCGTTGCGCAAGTCCGCGGTTTTTCCGGATTATATGGTCGATATGGTCGAGGTCGGTGAAAAAACCGGAAAGCTCGACGGCACGCTGCTGTCGCTGTCGCGCTATTATGACCGCCAGGAGGCGATTGCGAAGTCGATTCGCGGCGCGGTCACGTACCCCGTTATGCTGCTGTGCGTACTGCTCCTTGTCCTCGTGATTTTCGTCGTGAAGATTCTGCCGATTTTTTACGACGTTTACAAACAGCTCGGCGCGGAGATGTCCGGTCCCGCGACTGCCGCGCTGAACTTCGGCAGGTGGCTCTCCGCGTACTGGATTCCGCTTGTCGCGGTTATCGTCGTGATCGCCGTGCTGGCGATTGTGTTCCGCACAAAGACAAAAGCGTTGCTGAAAACGCTGTTTATGGGCGGCGCGCTCGGTGCGGCTATGCGCTCGGCGCGGTTTTCCGGCATCCTGACGATGACGCTGTCCTCCGGAATGGACTCGGACGACGCGCTGACGATGGCGGCACGCCTCACGGATGACAAGAGAGTCGCCGCGAAGATCGCCGCGCAGGCGGAGGAAGCGGCGAAAGGTACGAGTTTTACGCAGTGCATTGCCGATACGGGGATTTTCTCCGCGCTGTATAACCGTATGCTCGCAATCGGCGTGCGCACGGGCTCCTCGGACACGGTTATGGAGGAGATTGCGCGCCGCACGGGCGACGAAGCGGGCGATAAACTCGAAGCGTTCATCGGGAAAATCGAGCCGACGCTCGTTATCATAATGTCGCTGCTCGTCGGATTACTGTTGCTGTCCGTTATGCTTCCGCTCGCGGGAATAATGTCCGCGATATGAAAAAGACCGCGCTTAACGCGCTGAAAAGCTACGGAATCGGTCTGGGGCTTTTTATCCTCACGGCCGTCGTCCTACTCGGCGGAATTTCATCCACGGAAACGGCGAGCGCGGAGGAGCAGATGCAGATGCTGCGCGATAATATCAACCGCGCGGTCGTGTCCTGCTACGCGCTTGAAGGGAGCTATCCTGAGAGCCTCGACTACATAAGGGAACACTACAACGTGCGCATTGACGACGAAAAATTCGTCGTGCATTATATGATTTTCGCGTCGAACATTATGCCCGATGTGGACATTATGGAGAGATAGAGATGAAACGATACATACACACGGCTGACGCCGTTTTCGCCCTTATTCTCTTCTGCGCGTTCGCGGTTTCTATGCTTATGGTGCTGATGACGGGTGCGCAGGCGTACCGCGGAGTGCGTGACCGCGTGGAGAACCACTATTCCGGGGACACGGCGATCAGCTATATCGCGATGAAACTGCGGCACTACGACGCGTCCGATTGCTCCGTAACCGTCGGGACTCTCGGCGACGGCGACGCGCTTTTTATGACAGAGCTCATCGAAGAGACCGAATTTGTCACGGCTATCTACTTCCACGACGGCTATATCAAGGAGCTTTTCGCCGAGAACGGCTATGATTTCGCGCCTGAGGACGGGTTTAAGATCGTTGCGGCGCAGGAGATGAACATCGCCTCGCCGTATGAGGGCGTGTTTGAAATCAAGTGTGTCGGAACGGGCGGAGACACGACGCAGACGGCTGTCGCGCTGCGCAGCGGAAGCGGGGTGAGCGCGTGAAAGGTACCAAGACGAGCTTATTCCTCGTGGAGCTGATGTTGTCGCTGCTGCTGTTCGCGTTCTGCGCCGCAATCTGCATTCAGATTTTCAACGCGGCGGGGAAACGAACGCGCGACGCCGAAGCGTTGAGCAAAGCCGTTTTCGCCGCGACGCAGGCCGCGGAGCTGTACAAATCCGTCGGCGGCGACCTCGAAAAGCTCGACGATTTACTCGGCAATACAGCTTTACTGCTCGACGACACCGTGAGCGTCTACTACGACGCGGGCTGGAACACGACCGTTCCGCCGATGCTCGACTCGGCATATCCGAGCAAGGCGCGGTACATAATGAGCGTAATGGAAATGGAAGATTACGCGATGATTGAAATTTTCGATGTAAAGAGCAGCGGCGCGCCGTTCCTCCGCATCGACGTAAAGGCGGTGGCGTGATGGACAACAACGAACGCCGGCCGCGCCCGATGGGGCTGAATATCGGCTCCGCGTCAATCATAATGCTCTTCGCGGTGCTGTGCCTGACCGTGCTGTCGGCGTTGAGCCTGCTGTCGGCGAACTCGCAGTACACGCTCGCGGAGCGGAGCGCGGAGGCCGCGAAGGCATATTACGCGGCGGACTACAAGGCGATGGAGATATACGAGAGCGTGAAAAGCGGCGATTATTCGCAGGTTGAGACGGTGAGCTTGGACGCGCCGGACGACGGAAATTATGTGTCGGTGATTGAATACACCGTCGAGATTGACGAGCATCAGACTCTCGCGGTGACGCTTTTGCAGCACGACGACGGCAGTATTGATATTACCGAGTGGAAAATTATAGAATCCGGCGACTGGACACCCAACGACTTTTTTGATTTATGGAGCGGGGAGTAGGTGGTAAATTGAAAACGGTGGAAGAAATACTGACGCTTGCCGTGGAGCAGGGCGTCACGGACATCTTTATAATTGCGGGCGGACCTGTCGCGTTTAAGCTACACGGCAAGATTATGCCGCAGGACGGTGAAATCATCTATCCGGATATGTCGCGGGAACTGATTTCACACATCTATGACGTTGCGAAACGCGATATGAAAACCGTTGACAGCGGCGATGACGACTTTGCGTTCAGCCTGCCGGGGCTGTCGCGCTTCCGCGCGTCCGTGTACAAGCAGCGCGGCTCGCTCGCGGCGGTAATCCGCATCATCTCGTTCGGAATTCCGGACTATCGCGGACTCTCGATTCCGGAAGGCGTAATCAATTCCGCCGACAAGGCTTCGGGGCTGATTCTCGTCACCGGTCCCGCCGGCAGCGGCAAGTCCACGACGCTCGCGTGTATGATTAACCACATCAACGAGGAGCGTTCCGGCCACATCATCACGCTTGAAGACCCGATTGAGTACCTGCACCGCAACAACAAATGCATTGTAAGCCAGCGCGAGGTCTCGCTCGATACGAGCAGTTATGTCTCCGCGCTCCGCGCCTGTCTGCGTCAGGCACCGGACGTAATTCTCGTCGGCGAAATGCGCGACTTTGAGACGATTCAGACGGTTATGACCGCCGCCGAAACGGGACATCTCGTCATCTCAACGCTCCACACCGTCGGCGCGGCGGACACGGTGGACCGCATCATCGACGTTTTCCCGCCGGCGCAGCAGCAGCAGGTCCGCATTCAGCTCTCAATGCTGTTGCAGGGAGTAATCTCGCAGCAGCTCATCCCGACGCTCTCCGGCGGGCTGAAACCCGCGTTTGAAGTGATGTACAACAACACCGCGATTCGCACGCTGATTCGCGAGTCGAAGATTCACCAGATTGACTCCGCAATCGCATCCGGCGCGGCGGAGGGAATGGTCGCGATGGACGCGAGCCTGCTCGCACTCAGAAAAGCGGGGGAGATTGACGACGACACGGCCCTGCACTACGCGACGAACGGCGAACTTATGCAGCGTCGCCTCGCGGCGGGCAGATAGCGCGCAACCAATGGTTGAATAAAACTCTCGCAGAGCGTCATTGCAAAACGGCACCCCCTGTGTTATCTTAGTAACGGAAAGGGGTGCTGTTATTATGACTATTGCGATTGCGGAGAACGTAAAGCGTCTGCGGCGGCAGAGGGATATGACGCAGGACGAGCTTGCGGCGGTCCTCGGCGTGTCGGCACAGTCCGTATCGAAGTGGGAGGTCGGCGCGAGCTATCCGGAGCTTGAAACAATCCCGCTCATTGCGAATTTCTTCGACATTTCCGTTGACGAGCTGCTCGGAATGGCAAATATCCGCGACGAAGAGCGGATTAACAGCGAAATGCGGCGTATGCGCGAGATTTTCAAGACGATGAACGACAAAACCGAGGCGGATTTGGAAGCTCTCGGCACGAGTACGGAGCAGATAATGGAGCAAATGCGCGAAATTGAGCGCAATCTTGCGCTGGAATTTCCGCACAACGACGAGGTTCAGATTATGTACGCGACGCGGCTGCTGAACGACAACGAAGCGGAAAAGGCACTCGAAATAATCGAGCGAGTTTTGGCGCGAAGCCGCGACACGAACCTGCGCGGCAACACGGTACAGCTTCAAATGAGGATTTATCGGCGGCTTGGGCGGCACGATAAGGCGGACGAAATTCTCGCGGCGCAGCCCTCCGTGTGGCACAGCCGTGAGTATGTCACGCTGACGTCGAAAAATCTGAGCGGCGCGTCGGGGCGGGAGGACATTGAATTTCTTCACTCGCTCGTCGCGCGGTTCGGCGCGATAATCTCCGCCGCGCTCGATACAATCGAATTCATTGAGAATATGCTGCGTCTCGAAAACAAAGAGGAGCTTGCTGCGCGGCTGCGCGTTATTGAAAAGCTGCGGGAGCTTGAAATGTTTTGGGATCCGGAGAGTTTGAAAATGTTCGACGAGGACGACGGCGGCGCGGACTCGGTTCGACTTGTCCGCGAGAGTGTGGAGAGGGAGCTGCAGAGCGTCCGCGCGCGTCTCGAAACGCTGTAAATAAAACAGTAACGCCCACGTTCAACCGAACACGGGCGTTACTTCTCTGCGGAGTACAATGGACTAATCCCTCCTTTCTCTATTAAGTTGAGCAAATTGTACCACAACAAAATGCGTTTGTCAATACTTTATGTGCAAAAAATCGTATTTTATTTATAAAATATTTTCTGAGAGTATTTCAAAATTTCTCTTGCATTTCCCGCCCGTATGTGGTAGAATACCAAGGCATTTCACACGGAGCCGGACAAGGCGTAAATTGCGCCCGAAACGGGCGTCTGCGCGGCGGTTGATGGCTCCGGAGGATAAAATTAAAATTGGAGGAAAACAAATGTCAGTCATCTCAATGAAGCAACTTCTCGAAGCGGGTGTCCACTTCGGACACCAGACGCGCCGCTGGAACCCCAAAATGGCTCCGTACATCTATATGGAGCGCAACGGCATCTACATCATCGACCTGCAAAAGACCGTCAAAAAGCTCGAAGAGGCGTACAAATTCGTCCGCGAAGTGTCAGAAAACGGCGGCACAGTCCTTTTCGTCGGCACGAAGAAGCAGGCGCAGGACGCTATCCGCGAGGAAGCGGAGCGCGTCGGAATGTACTACGTCAACGCCCGCTGGCTCGGCGGAATGCTCACGAACTTCAAGACAATGCGCACGCGTATTGACCGCCTCGCCCAGCTGCGCAAAATGCAGGAGGACGGCACGTTCGATATGCTGCCGAAAAAGGAAGTCATCAAGCACACGAACGAAATCACCAAGCTCGAAAAATATCTCGGCGGCGTGAAGAATATGAAAAAGCTCCCCGCGGCGATGTTCATCATCGACCCCCGCAAGGAGCGCAACGCGATTGCCGAGGCGCGCAAGCTGAATATCCCGATCGTCGCGATCGTCGATACGAACTGCGACCCGGACGAAATCGACTATATCATCCCCGGCAACGACGACGCGATTCGCGCGATTCGTCTCATCTCCTCCGCGATGGCTTCGGCCGTTCTTGAAGGCCGCCAGGGCGAGGATTCCGCGACGGGTGAGGAAGAGACCCCCGTGGTTATCCCGACGCAGGCAGAGGCGATTATCGCCGAAGCCGCCGCCGCGACAGCGGAAGAATAAGGAGGAAAAACGAATGGCATTCACAGCTACTGATGTTAAGAACCTGCGCGAAATGACAGGCGTGGGTATGATGGACTGCAAGAAGGCTCTCACGGAGTCCGACGGCGATATCGACAAGGCAATTGACTGGCTCCGCGAGAAAGGTCTCGCCGCCGCGCAGAAAAAGGCGGGACGCATTGCAGCCGAGGGCGTGGCGTATGCCGAGGTTATCGGCGGCGTCGGCGTAGTCGTCGAAGTTAATGCGGAGACCGACTTCGTCGCGAAGAACGAAAAGTTTATGGACTTCGTAAAGGGCGTCGCGACGGCTGTCGCGCAGTCCGCTCCCGCGGATCTGGACGCGCTTCTCGCGGCTAAGTTCCCCGGCTCGGATAAGACCGTCGCGGAGCAACAGTCGGAGATGGTTCTCGTCATCGGCGAGAATATCAACACTCGCCGTTTTGCGCGCTACACGACCGGTGTGAACGTCCCGTATATCCACGCGGGCGGCAAAATCGGCGTTATGGTGAACCTCGAAGTCGAGGGAATCTCCAACGACGCGGCGATTACCGAGCTCGGCAAGGACATCGCGATGCAGATTGCGGCTATGCGCCCGACGTATCTCGACACCTCGTCCGTGGACGCGGCGGAGCTTGAAAAGGAGCGCGAAATCCAGCTCGGACTCGCGCTTGAAGAGGGCAAGACGAAGAACCTGCCGGAGGAAAAAGCCCTTGAAATCGCGCAGAAAAAGGTCGAGGGACGCATCAACAAGTTCTACGAGGAAATTTGTCTGCTCAACCAACCCTACGTCAAGGAGAACAAGCTCTCCGTCGGCAAGCACGTCGAGCAGGTCGCAAAAGAACTCGGCGGGAAAATCAAGGTCGCGGCGTTCACACGCTTTGAAAAGGGCGAGGGCATCGAGAAAAAGCAAGAGGACTTCGCCGCCGAAATCGCGAGCCTCACGGGTCAAAAATAACTATTTTGCGTAATTCCAAACGGGGCGGGCGGCAAGCCCGTCCCGTTTTCTGTTGAGGTGCTGAAAATGTCAATCAAAGCCGCGATTTTCGATATGGACGGGACGCTGCTCGACTCAATGCAAATTTACGAAACAGCGTACAACGCGACGCTCCGCGCGCTCGGTTACGAGCCGCGCGACGGGCTGCGCGAGGCCGTGCGCCCGCTCTCCGGGACGGAAATTCTCCGATATTTGCAGCGCGAGTACGCTATGCCGCAATCGCTTGAACAAATAGAAGCCGCGCTCGACGCGCAGCTTTTCGGATATTATTCGACGACGCCGCAACTCAAACCCGGCGTTCTGCGCCTGCTCGAAACGCTCGAAAGCCGCGGTATTCCGATGGCCGTCGCGACGGCGACGAAGCGCGTTCACGTAGAGGCCGCGCTGGAACGCGTCGGGATTGCGCGGTTTTTCAGGCGCATTTTCACGTGCAGCGAGGAGAACACGGGCAAAACGCAGCCGAGGATTTTCCTCACGGCGGCGGCGTTCCTCGGTGCGGAGCCGCGCGACACTTACGTCTTTGAGGACGCGCTCCACGCCGTCACGACCGCGAAAAATGCCGGATTTTACGTCGTAGCCGTCGCGGACGCGTCGGCGGCGCGGCACCGCGCGGAGATTATCGCGGCGGCGGACGAGTTTTACGAGGATTTAGAGGGCATTACGCTATGAAAATGTCGGTATTTATTCTCAAATTCTTGGGGCTGGTTGCGCTTGCTTTGGGCGGATTTTATCTGCTGCTCATCTCCGCGTTTATTGCGTCGGCGGTTCCGCTGCCGTGGGCGATATGCTTGGTGATTTTTGACCTCACGCTGATTTTATTTGTGCTGGCCTGCATTTTTGGGTGGTTCAGGCTGAAAAAGCGCGCGGCAGTTCTCGGCATTGTCACGGCCGCGTGCGTTCTTGTTATCGGCGTTGACATCGGCGTTCGCGCCTACGAGGACAGCATAACCATCACGGAATCGACCGTGAGCCTGGGTCTGTACGACCCGTTTGAGGACGGCACGCTCGCGGCGTCGCTCGACGCGCCCGCGTCATTGCAAATCACAGAGAACCTGCCGCGTCTTGACGGCGCGACGGCGTTCTACCCCGTGTACGCAGCCTTTGTCCGCGCGGCATATGACAGGAGCGCGTACATAAACGCGCTGAACCAATACGACGTGCTGACGTGTACGCGGACGGAATCCGCGTACGAGCGGCTGTTCAGGGGCGAAACCGACGTGATTTTCGCGTTCGCGCCGACGGAGGAGGTGCGGTTGCACGCCCGCGACCTGTATCTCGACAGCGAGGAGCGGGAGAGCTACGCCGAAACGGAATTTGAATTCACGCCGATTGGCCGCGAAGCGTTCGTGTTCTTCGTCAACGGGAAAAACGGCGTGGACGACATTTCAAGCGACGATTTACGCAGAATTTATTCCGGCGAGATTACGAACTGGAACCAAGTCGGCGGCAAAAACAAGCCAATCCGCGCGTTCCAGCGCAACGAGAATTCCGGCAGTCAGACCGCGCTCATTGAGTTTATGGACGGCGCGCCGATTATGGCTCCGCTGTCGGAGAACGTGCAGACGCTGATGTCGGGAATGGTGTCAGTCGTGTCGGATTATCATAATTACAGCAACTCAATCGGATATTCTTTCCTGTATTACGCGACGGAAATGGTCGAAAATGACGTCAAGCTCCTGTCGGTGGACGGCGTTGCGCCGACGCGCGAGAACGTCGAAAACGGCACCTATCCGCTGATTTATGACTTCTACGCCGTAACCGCGGGAACGGAAAACCCCAACGCGCAGAGCCTCATAGACTGGATTTTATCCGCCGAGGGACAGGAACTTGTGCGCCGCAGCGGATATACATCTATAAAATAATCGTAAATTTCAAATATTCTTATTGAATATTCGTAAATATTCTGTATAATGTATATAAGCGGTACAGTATCCGAGTCAGATCCGCCGTCTACCAGGAGGGGCCTAAAAATCCCTTAAAGGGCATAACTGTGAAACTCCTTGTGTCTGCTTTGAACGCCCAGTTTGGGGTGGATGCTGGGAGAAAGCGGAGAGATCCGCTTGCGTTCTCAGGGCGATTTCTAATGGCATAGGAAACCCGACCCTGTTTGCGTGGAGACCCGATTTTGTGCTTTCGCGGTGTAAGCCGCGGAGTGTACGAGTCGGGATTAAACCCGCATTGCGGTGAAAGCTGTGTGCGGAGTAGCCTGCCTTGAGTGGAATCTGCGGATAGGGGAACCACGTTTGATGCCGTGCGTACGACTGCGTCAATCGATTGCCCCTTGAAATATTTTCTGCAAAAGAGGCTAAGAGACGGTTGGACTGTGTCGGAAAACGACTCGGCTGTCGGGCGAAAG
>JAISJC010000128.1 GCA_031261745.1 Oscillospiraceae bacterium | reverse complement strand
CGCAATGCGTCGCGCCCGCGTATAGCCGCCGCAACCTTCGCGGAATCGTTCGTTTCCAAGGTAATCTCGAAAGGTATCTTCTTTTCCCGAACGGTTTGACGAATGAAAACAGTTATAGCGGTGGTAAGATTCATTCCCAGTTCGCTGAAAAGGCTGTCCGCTTGCAGTTTCAATTCCTTGTCAATGCGGACATTCAGGTTCGTACTATCGGACATAATTCGCACCTCGTTTCTTATATTGTAATGATATTATACGCCAATATTCGTGCTATGTCAATACAAAACGAAAAATATTAGGAGTTTCAAATGAAAAAACTACTATCTGCAATCCTCGCGCTGACGCTCCTGTTCGCGCTGCTCGTAATCCCCGCATCAGCTAAAACGCTCCAATCCGCGAAAGCTGAAAAGATATTCTTCTACGCGACGAACGCGGACGGCACAGACGTTCTCCTGAAAGTCATTCCGCTTGCCGACCTTAAAGCCATTTCGCACGGACAGGCTGACGGCAAGAACTACTACATTTCCTCGACGGACAACTACCCGACCACGCAATTTTGCGAGGCACGCGGCGTCACAATCCCCGAACTCGTGGATTACGTTAAAAAGGTCACGACCGTCAATGGCGCGTCCGCGCTCGGCTACGCGGGCGAGGATAAGCTGTACCTTATGGCGACGGACAGCTATGGCAACTACAATAAAAACTGGACGTACAATGCACTCTACGGTCAAAAACGGTACTACTTCGAGGGCTTGTTCAAGTCTTGGAGTACCGCTTGGGAAATCGCCGGAGAGGATAACTCAAAATTCGGCTTGACTATGGCTGAATACAACGCGAAATACAAGGACAGCGACCCGAATTACGCGGCGAAAAAAGCCGTGTTCGACGGCGGCGTTGTGAGCGTCCCGATTCTCGCAACAGAGTCATTTTCAGGACGCACGACGACGGACACACTCGTCGCATCAACTGAAATCGGTATCGCTGATTACCTCAAAGCGAACGGCGGCGTTGCGGCGGGCAGCCTGAAAAATATGCTCACCGACGAAACCGCGCTGCGGCTTGCGCTCCCGATGACCGAAGCCGACCTGTATGCGGCGCACCGCACGTCGTTTGACAACTTCAAGTGGACGTATAATGTAAAGCTCGAACAGTCAACCGCTCCTCCTCGTTAGTCATATCGGGGATAAGCAGGGAGAAGAATATCATCAACTGCTGAATTTTGTTCGCGAGCAGCGAGTCCACGCTCTGATAGCCAATCTCGTCAATGAGCTCCATCTCCGGCGCGATTGTCTTGCGGATAGCCATCACATTGATACAGTTTTTCGAGCCGGGACTGAGCTTTATAAAGGTCCCACCAATGGCGTTGCACGCTCGGCGGAACTCGTGCCCTTTCAAGGGAGCAAGGATATAGCACTGTATGCCGCGCATTCTCATTCGCAGCGCGAGTGCTTGGAGTGTCGTCGTCTTTCCGCTGCCCGTGGTTCCGACCATCGACAGATTCGCGTTCTTATAAATTTTCGTGTTGAATGGGTCGAGTATGTACAGGCTGTTGTTGTACAGCGACACGCCGACAAGCACGCCGTTGTCGTCGGACATTTCAAAGCTGGTGAACATATATGTACTCGCCGCGCCGGAGGTAAGCACGTTCCGTTTACTCTTTCGCTCCAAGCCGGGGTCGATATAGTTGAACGGCATCACGCTTTTCAGCGCGGCCTCCTGCTGAAAAGCGCAGTCGCGGACAAAGACGTCCATACTTTTCAGCAGGTCGGAGATTTGCTGTCTGCGCCATATCATCTCCTCATACGTCGGCGCGGAGACTGTGATAAACACCGACATATAGAACAGATACTCGTTGCGGTTGGATATGCCGTCCTTGATGTAATAACCTGCTTGAATGGCTCCGGCAAGTTCCTCGTAGTCGGTGCTGGTGTCCTGTATGCCGCGCAGCTTCGTGCGGTTGAGACGGATTCGCTGTGCGACCTTATCCAGTGTGCGCCCCCGATTCTCGCGACGCAGGTGAATGTCAATATCAATGCCCTCGCCGGCGTTAATCAGCGACGACATCCAACCCGCCCGCACCGCGTTGGGAAAGCCGTCGCCGCGTATATAGAGGAACGAGTAGTACATTCCGTCCATAATGATGTGTCGCGGGTGCGTGAAATCAATACCGCGCGGCGCGACAAAGTGCGCGGCGCGGATACGCGGCACGGGGTCAAGACCGATTACCTTTTTCTTGGCGGTCATCGTGTCCACCACAATCCGGTCAAGCCGTGTTGAGAACGGCTCCGTTATACAGGAGCGCCTGTTGAAGAACATATACAGCATCTCGGCAACGAAAGCGTCCTCGTCCTGCGGCTGAACAATCTCATTGCCACATTGCAGAAAATATGCCCGCGCGTTCTGCGCCGCGGTCTGGATTGTGCCATAGATTTCGGAGTAATCCGGATTTACCTGATTGCGGACGGACTCGTATTGATATATCAAGAAGAACCGTCTGGTCAACGCCTCACGACTGCCGACGTCGCGGATTAGATTGATGTATTCCCGCGCAAGTTCCTTACATTGCGGATTGTCCTCCTCGGCAAGCTCGGTCTGAAGCATTGAGATGTGCTTATCCGAATCCGCCTTGCGCGTTACGGACTTGAACTGCATACGCAGGGGCGAGATTTTCAGCCAGTTTGCGAAGCCGGAGATGATGTTGAACTGCTCCTCAGAGGAGCGCATCATAAAATTGATAGGCTCAATCTCCAATATCTTGACGTATCGCCCGTCGGTGGTTTCGATGATTCCATTCTTAATCTCTTTGACAGGAAGAAAATCCTGTGTGAACTCAAGTATTTCGTCGCTTCGGCTTGCGGTACTTTTTCGGCGTTTTTGTGTGTGCATAGCGGTGTCCGACCCTTCTCAAATGTAATTTCCGGCGGCGTATCCCAAATCGGATTATCCGGGCGACGTATTGCGTCAGCGAGTCGCCGCTGATGCCCATCAGCCCGAACACGCACAGCGGCAGAAGCGTCACCACAGCCAGAACCACCTTGACGGCGGCCGTCGCTGTAATCCACGCCAGTTCCGGGTATCCGACCAACAACACGAGCAGAACGGTTTCAATCGTGTTCCGTGTTTCCAACATTCCGCCGAACAACTTTCCGCTGTCGGTGTAGTTTGCCGGAATGGAGTAGACGTTGCTGTATTCCTTATCGTCCATAGCCCTAACCTCCTGTGGTTGTCGGCACGGTCATATTCTCAAGGTCGATGCCGCTCACGCGCCGGTAGTATTTAACGTAGGTCGGCGAATTGAGCGCAACACCGCCCGCGCTGCTTGAACAATGTACCCACAGCTTGTTGCCGCCGCTGTCCTTGCCCGCGTAAATCAGGATATGATTGACGGCGACGTTGCCGGGCTTATCAAGAAAGCCGAGGTCACCCGGCAACAGCTCCGACTCGGTAATCTCCGTCGAGTTGTCCCACTGACTTCGGCTCCCGTCGGTAAGGCTTTTGCCCAACGCCGTCCTGTAAACCCAATCGGTGAATCCTGAGCAGTCCAGACCGTATGGGCGTAGCGTACCCGTCGAACCGGAGCCAGCCGAGGTCACGAGCTTCGGCGTGTTCCACTCCTCGTTCCAACCGGGCGCGGACTTCCCGCCCCAAAAGTACGGTACGCGTCCGACGAGCGACAACGCGACGCGCATCAGCTCAGTTCTTGCCGGACTACAGGACAGTTTATCGAGGAACTCGTTCAACTCGGCATCGGTTATAGGCGGCACCTGACCGCCTGCCGTCACGCCGTAGAGGGTGCATTTTAACGCCGTCGCCATACTGTCGATTGCGTCTGCGGTTCGTATTTTGAACTCACCATAAGGCGCGTTCGGGTCAATGCTGAAAGCTGTCAGAATTACAGAGGAGTCAAAGGGGTGTATGGTACACTCCGCATATTTGACGATTTCCGTCGTCGGCTCCTCGTCCTCGCTTTCGGCGGGAATGATGACGGTACTCTCTTTTACAACATAGGTGACGGCGAACATTTGCGCGGCTACGGCGTCGAGCTTGTTTTTCAAGTCCTGTTTTGTCGCGCCCTTTTGCTCCATACTTGCGGAGTACGCCGCGAGTATATAACAGACGTCGTAATCCGCCGAAACGTGACCGTAATCTATCGTCGCCTCCGTTGACAGGGTGTAATCGTAGCCGCCGTCCGCGATTATGCGCTCAACTTCGGCTCGCGCGGCGTTATAGCCGCATGTCACGCAGTCTGACACGGTAACGGACATCTCCTCATACACGGCGACCATTTCCGTGGGACCGGTTTCGTCCACGGTGGCGGGGTCTGTATGAAAAATGTAGTTGAATATGATGGTGGGCAGTGATATGACCATTACGATGATAAACACCAAACAGAGGCACACCGTCACAAGCACCTTGAACAGCGTGTGACGCGCCGACCACGCCGCCGCCAATAACGCGCCCACAGGTCCGCCCGACGCCGTGCCTGTCGCAATCTCCGCCACGGCTTTACCGCCCTCGACGCCTGCCTTTACTGTTGCGGCGGCAGCGTTAGCCGTCGCCTCGGCGCCTGTTGCCGCCGCTTTTTGCGCCGCTGACTGTCCGATTTGCTTGACGGCATCGGCGGTTTTGCGCGCAGCATCCGCGTAATTGTCGCCGCCGTCGCCTGTGTATTGCTTGTCCTGCTGTGCCATCTTCATCACCTCGATTGCTGTTGCGGCCCTATTTCCGCTTCTGATTCGGTGGCTTGCGGTCGTTCACATCGCGAGCCTTCGGGTCCTCAAATTTCACGGGAGTGGTTCTGTATTTCAGGCTCTCGACATTGACCGTCCGCAGATTATCGCCGTCGTAAACGGGTTTGCTGTTTTCGTAGACGGGCTTGCGCTCGACAGACGGCGTGCCGTTAATGGCGTACCACTGACCGCCGCGGTTGTCCTCATACACCTGATAATCTCCGCGCGGCGACTGGTACATTGTCTTGTCGTAAAACGCCGTGCCGGAGCCGTCCGCGTGACGCACCTCAAGCTGACCGTCGCCGTGGCGGGAAGTGTCAATTTGGGATACCTGCTGCTCATAGCCCGGCATAAACTGTTGAAATTGCGCGCGGTTGTAATGCGCCGCGCCGTCGCTTACGCCGCCATCCGTGCCGGAATCGCCGCCGAGTCCGCCTGATGCCGGCTCGAAATGCGGTTGCGTCGCGTGCGGTTGCATCGCGTACCAACTCGCGCCGTTTGAGTCCTGAATACTGTCGTGCGGCGCGTCCGGCTCTTGAAAATGCGCTCCGCTGTACCACATACTGTTGCCGCCGTCGGGGTGGCTTGCCTCCAATACGCCGTCGCCAACGGTGCGAAGTGTTGTACCCTCCGGCGCGCTTGGGAACGCCGCCGCCATTTGCGCGGCTTCCGAAGCGTCGCCCGTAAACTGTGGCGTGGGATAGAACGCGCCCATTCCCTCGCCGGAAGCGATTTGATACCATTGGCTGCCGTCAGACGCCGACGCAACCGTATGCGGCGTGTTCGGTCTGTCATACTGCGCCGCGCTGAATAAATCGACAGATGCGGTCTTGCCGTCCGCGGTAGTCGCCGTCGTACTGATATGCCCGCCGGTAATCTGCGTGCTGCCGTACTTGACGCCGGAAAGCGCGGGATTGACCGGCATTTGCGTACCGTTATCGCCGACACCTTCACCCGCCGGAGATGCTTTACCGGACAGGTGCGGCATATAGTTTTTGATGCTGCGGTCTGCGATGTCTCCGGCGATACTGCCGGAAACCGCCGCCGGACGCGCGGCTACCGAGGATATGGACGCTCCCGTTAATTCCGCGCCGTTGCGCGCCGCCATTCCGCCGAAAGCGCGTCCGACGAAGCCGATGCCGCCGTGCGCGCCCATACGCCCACCGCCGTCAACCACGGCGTCGCGGACATAGGAATTGCCTTTGAATTTCGACGCCAAGCCCGCCATAAAGCCGCCGCCCGCGCCTGCCGCACTCCCTGCTGCACCTCCGGCCGCGCTTGCCGCGCCGCCCGCGAACATTTTGCCCGCGCTTTTGGGACCGCCGCCCGCGAAACCGCTGAGCATACGCAGACCCATCATCAACTCCATACCCATACCGCTGCCCGTCTGGGCGACGGTTAAGCCGAGCGACGCGAGGTAGCCGTCAAATTTCTGTGCCGTTTTCAGAAACGCAAGAGCGCAGAACAGCCAGAGAAAGATATTGCCGTGTCCGCTGGTCAGCGCGCCACCATTCGCCACGAATTGCCCGACGCTGGAGTTGAAGCCGCGCAGAAACCACACGTTCAGCACGAGCAGCAGAAGCTGTGAGCCGATCATTCGGCACCACGATTGAAACACCTTGTTTGTCGCTTTGGAACCGCCCATGCAAAAGGCGAGCGGTGAGGTGTAGCAGAGAACGCCGACAATGATGTAACGCTCCACGACCTCCAACAGCATTTTGAAGTAGTTCCAACCGAGTGCAATCAACAGAATAATCTGCAACAGCAGTCCGACAACCGAGATGGCTGAAACGAGCGTCACTATACTGCTGCCCAACACGCTGCTGATTCCCGAAAAGGTGAAATCGCCCGGATTCAGCGACGCGTCCATAAGCGCGGTGTAGGGTGTGCGGGCTATATCTAAAGCGATACTGAAAATGGGTTTGGCGTAGCCTATCAGAAACGCGAACATTGTGCTGCGCGCCAATAACTGCCAAGGGCTTTCCGATTCCGTGAGCGGCCCGCCGAAGGTTCTGAACAGTTGCCATATCGTGATAATGAACAGCAATGCCCACGCCATATATTGCATTATGTTGAAGGCGGAGGTCACAAAGGGGAAGTATTCCTCCATCGCCGTCATATCTGTGCCGAGCGCGTTGAGGAAAATGCCGGATACGGCATCCATAATGCTCGTTATGACGCTGGCAATCCAGTTTGCGATGCCTTCAAAAATCCAGTCAAGCATAGTGACCGCCTCCTCGTATGTCTGTATTTCGTGAATTGGGAGGCAGCGGAATTATCCGCCGCCTCCCGGTGCGATTGCGTTTAGTAGCCTGTGCGCGGCAGTTTCGGCGGTGTTGTCTTGTTGTACACCACCGTCACCCAGCGGTCATTTGCCATAATCCACTGGCTGCCCCATAGTCCGCCCACATCGGTTTTATTAGTGAAGCGGTACTCGTGTGCAAGCCCCGGCAGGACGTTGCAGTAAATGTACGGTGCGGATACCTGATGGAATCCCGCAGGCACGCGCCCGAACGTGAACATAATCTCGGTCACATACTCGTTTGACGCCAGACCGAGCGCGGAGGGCGACGCGGGAATCGTGCGGTTTTTATCCGTACTCAGGTTATCCGCCAGTGTGCGGTAGGTCCCGCCGCTCAGGTTTGTCTTATACACAATTTTGTAGCTGAGCCGCGCCGACCAAGTGCCGGTGATGATTTTATCGAGCCGGACAGCGTCGGTGGGCAATGTGTCACGCCAGTAGAAGCTGTCCAGCGGTACTGTTGAGTTGTTGCCGATACTCTTGAAATCGTACCGTATGCTCTGACCCGACACGACCTCCGTATAGCCGCGCTTCGTGACCGAAACATTGGTGTAAACGCTGCTGTTCAGCACCGTCAGCCGGACTATCTGCCCGGAGAATTCTATCTCAGCCTCAATAGCGTCTTTGGTTGCGGAGTAATACGCCGGACTTGTGGACTCGCGGATAATGTAGCGGCCTAAAGGCAGGAGCTTTGACACCGCGAGACCGTTTTTATCGCTCATTACCGTGTCTACAAGATTGTTCGCGCGGTCGTATATCCCGAACACGGCGCCTTGCAGCAACGTCCCCGCCGGGAACCCGTTGATTGAGTTGTCGTCGGCGGACTTCTTTGTTATCTGGATTTGACCCATCTGTGGCGTGTTTTTCCACGTTATTTCCGTGGTGGCTCCGGACCGGACATAAAAGGTCTTTACCTCCGTGTCCAGCACATAGCCATTTGCCTCCAACTCGCGCAGCAGGTACTTGCCGTCGGGAATATCCGGCAGATACACATAGCCGTTTTGGTCAGATTCCAGCGTCGTCAGCGGATTGCTGTTCGCGTCGGAGAGCAGGAATTTGACGCCATATATGCCCTTGCCGGTGACGGAATCCACCTTATGTATGAGAATGGCGGAGGCTTTGCGATTCGTGACAGTCAACACCGCAATCTGTCCGTCCTTGACCTCGATGTTATGCGGCGTGGTGTCGAGCAGGAACCCTTTCGCGGCTTTCGCTTCAACGACCGTGTACCACCCGTCATCGAGCGAGGAAACCCGGATTACGCCCGCCGCGTCGGTGATGTAGATGCCGCCGATGCGCTCACCGTTCATTTTCGACAGCGTAAACTGCGTGTTCGGAATCGGCACGCGAGTGTCCTCGTCGAGCTTAATGATTTGCAATCCCGCCAGCGGTTTGTTCTCAAACACAAGTTTGATGAACTGATTGCTCGTCACCTCGAAATCTTTAGGTGTGTCGTCAAGAACGTAGCCGCTTGGACTGCGCGTTTCAATCGCCTTGAACCATCCGGGTTCGAGCAGCGGCAACAGCAGAACGCCGTCGCCGTCCGTCTCGCCCTCGAATACAACGCCGCCGTCGGGCGTTACGACCTTGAACTGCGCGCCTTTGAGCGGTTGTTTTGTCACGGAATCGAGTTTGATAATCTGCGCTCCGGATTTCGGCGAGTCATAGAACGTCAGCGTGTGCGTCGTATTCTCCCGTATTTTCACGCTCTGCGGCGGCGCGTCGAGGTTGTAGTCGTCGGGGCAGGAAACCTCCGTCACAAGCACGGTCGAGCCGATGGTCAGCCACTCATCGAGGATAATCTGACCCGCCGCGTCCGTGACAAACTCGCCGTTGTTCGGTCCAATCACCGCGCCGCTGCTGTCCGTTACCTTGAACGTCACGCCCGCAATCGGCAGGTGGTTCGCCGCGCTGCTGCGCTTTTCGATAAGCAACCGACCCATTATCACGCCCTCGTAGATTATCTCGCCGCCCTTTTTGGCTATGGAAAACTCGGCGTCGGGCAGCACTTTTGCTGTTTGCATATCATATTTCCACACAATCAGCGACGGCTTTTTGAGGTTTTCCACGACGAGCGTGCTCGTCTTACCGGGGAACAACTCGACGTGAAATTCCGTCGTATTCAGCACATACCCCGACGGCGCTGCAATCTCCTGCACCGAGTAAACGCCGGGTTCAAGGTCGTCAATTTTTATGCGTCCCGCCGTGTCCGTCACGCGGTCGAGGTAGTGCGAGCCGTCCTCAATCTTCGCGATTCTGAACGTCGCGCCCGCGAGGTATTTATTGTTTTGCGCGTCGTATTTCACGACCTCGATTGCCGGTTTTTTGGTGTTCGTGAACACAAACCGCGCGTCGGGCTTCCCCGCGAGAATTTCAATCGTGCGAACTGAATCATCAATGAGGTAGCCGTTCGGCACGGAAATTTCGCGGACTTCATACGCGCCGGGGGCGAGGTACGAGAGCAGTATTTCTCCATTTTGGTCCGTAATCAGCTCCTGATTGTACGAGCCGCCGGAGATTTGCGTAAAGCGGAACTTGGCGTTCGGGAGCGGTTTTAGCGTCGCGGAATCCAGCTTCACGAGCCAAATGCCGGACTTTTGGGAGTTCAGAAAGATGAGTTGCCGAATCCCGCCGCCTGCCGTCAATTCCACCCATTGCGCTGTCATATCAAGGACATACGGCTCCACGGAGGACTTTTCACGCGCGGTGTATGTTCCCGCCGGGAGGTCGGGGAGGAAAATCTCGCCCGACATATTTGTGGTGTACTCGCCGTAAAGCGCGCCGTTACGGTACACCTCGAAGGACACGCCCGGTATCGCAATCGCGCGCTCGCGGTCGAGTTTCAGGATTCGCAGTCCGGGGTTCGCGCGGTTTGTGAGCGTGTAGCTTGTGACGCCCTCGGAGAGCGGGCGGACGCTGACCGTGTGAACCGTCGCGTCGAGCGCGTAGCCCTGCGGCGCGGTCAGTTCGCGGACTTCGTAGCCTGTGCCGTCAGCGGCGCAAGGCAGTTGGTTGAACGTCGCGGAGCCGCTGCTGTCCGTCGTCGCGGTCTGCGTCACTCCGGTTGCGATATTCTTAACTTGAATGACCGCGCCGGAAAGGTTTCGCCCGTCTGCGGAGTCCTTTTTGTACACCGTCAGCGAACCGTAGGGGCTGTCCTCAAACGTGACAATCGCAGTCTCGCCGCTACGAACCTGAACGCCTTGCGTCGTATGAGTCGGCAGCGTGTGGAAGCGCGGCGCAACGCGCTCGGTGATTGTGTAGTAGCCCTCTTTCGCGACGGGGACGGAAATCGTGCCCGAAACGTCCGTCGCCATCGAGTAGAGCATTACGCCGTCAGGGTCTTTAATGTCGAACACCGCGCCCGCGAGGGGAATCAGCGTGCCGGCTTCGAGCTTGACAACGCGCAGAGTGCCGGGGACTTCCGGGGGCGGCTCGTCGTCGCCGGGAGGGGGCTCGTCAACGACGCTGAGTGACGCGGTGAACGAAGCCGTGGTTTCTTTCTTGGGGTCGGCTTCGACGAGATAGCGTTGTAAATTCGCGTCGCCCTCGTCGCCCGTATAGTAGGCGGTGTAAAGACCTGTTCCCGGCAGCAATGTGGTTGCGTTGAGTTTAACTGAAAACTCCGTTGCGCTGACCGGGTACATTACCTTAATCTTCGCGGTGTTCGTTACATCAACTTGAATTTCCATTATCGAGGTGATGTCCGTGCCGTCCTCTTTTTCAATGCGCGTGCCGGACGGAACCGCGCTCGGGTCGTCCCACGATAGCGTGTAGTACCCAAATGCGTTGGGGTCGGTCCCGACGTAATGGCTTGCGTTAATCGTCAGTATTTGCTGCCGATATTGTCCCGTTTCGTCGAGATACGGAAGCGGGCGGTCGGCGGTTATCGTAATCTTGGATTCCTCGGCGCCCAATGAGCCGTAATACATTCCCGATTTGTGTATGGCAATTGCCGTGTCGTGGATTTTTTGAGCGGTCGCATCGCCGTCTCCGTATTTCGGGTTAATGCCGACGTCGTCTGCTGATACGCCGAGTATGTACATCCACAGAGCCATCTTCGTGGCGTAATACGCTTGCTCTTTCGGCCAGTCAGAGTATAAGTTGTGTGGGTATCCCGCGTTCAGAATGGCGATATAGTACGGATCGCCGACACGCTCGCCGCGGTAATAGGTCATCACATTATCGTGAAGCCCAAGCTTTTGAACGCCCTCTTTTACTCCTCCGCGCGCCGGGTCAATACAATAGACAGGGTGTTCATCAACGGTTCCGGTTCTGTCGTTTTTGTAAGGGAAAAACGTATAATTCTGCGTTTTTACCGT
The DNA here is from genome assembly GCA_031261745.1 of Oscillospiraceae bacterium. Taxonomy (GTDB): domain Bacteria; phylum Bacillota; class Clostridia; order Oscillospirales; family Oscillospiraceae; genus JAIRRO01. The sequence goes on along the minus strand of JAISJC010000128.1, from coordinate 10,196 downwards.
ACCGCCGATTGTCAGCCAATCAAGCGGTTCGCCGCGGAACGACACGCCGAGTTTTGATAAAGCGTCTTCCATTGTATATCCCGTCGCAAATGTCCCCGCCGCTGACGCGATACCCGCGACAAGTGACAAAGTGACTGCGATAGTCAGGAAGAACGCTATGATACGCTTTGTAGTTTTCATAATTACCTCCCAAATAATAGCAGGACACGTTACCGTGTCCTGCCTCTTGCGTTGTGCTATTCAATTATTCGCTGATGTTCGTGCCGAAAAGCTGTGTCCAGAGAATTTCAGGACTTTCGGAATAATCGTGCCACCTGATTGCGACACCTATACCGACGTGCGTTGTCCCCTCACGCAGAATGTTCTCTCTATGACCTTTTGAAGCCATAAAAGTTTTCACCGAGGATTCGGGGTCGTAGCCGCTGTTCGTCACATTCTCGCCCTTGTACTTCCAACCGGGAATGTTGACAATGCTCTCCGTCCGACCGAAAACAGGCGAGTCGTGTCCGACATAGTTATTGTCAAGCATATCCTGCGACTTCCGCATTGCCGCTTCAGTCAGCGCGGCGGACTGTATCAACGGCGGTAAACCCAACTTTTCGCGCTCGATATTGACATACCGCACGACCTCGGTGGCGTACTCGTATACGTCAATCTCGGCTTGCGGAGTTGCGGTCGGGGAAGGGGTTGCCGTTGGTGGAATGTACTGTTCGTTCGGGTCGTAACCGCGCGTCGTGTCTATGTATATGGTGTTGTTCGGTCCGTCCCACACAACGGAGTAATTTACAGCTTCCGCGTTGTCGCGCAGCATAAAGAAGTTGTTGTTGTGAATGTTATATCCCTCAAGTTTGACCTCTGTTCCGTCCACGACAACTCTTACAGTTGACGGTGTTGCGAGTATGCCCACCGCCGTCGCGGTTATGCCCCCGAACGCGAGCGCGCCGATGAGTACACCTACGAGAAATGATGCCTTTTTTACGTTTTTCATATTCATTTACCTCCATACCGGAATAGTACCGACAGCGTGCTAAATTTGCAACAAATTCGGTATCGGTATGGTGCAGGGGCTAAGAGACCAGTCTCGCTTGCACGCACCATCTCAGTTCGGGAACGTCGCGCACGCAGGTCGTCAGGGTCACGATGTTGTCCTCGGTTCTGCCCAGACGGGAGAAATCCGTCTCCTTAATCTGCCCGACAAAGAAAACCTCGTATGTGCGCGTGCCGAGTTTGGTGGTGTAGACAATTTTGTCGCCTGTTTTCAGCGTTTGTATTTGCCCGAAATAATCCGCAAGCCCTCTGTTGTGGGCCGCGAACCCAACATTGCCGTCCCAGCAACTCGTCGATTTGAAGTGTCCTACGCCTTTTTTAAGGTTCTCCAGACTCTCCTCCTCGAACACTTTTGCCGTCACGCCGAGTTTCGGGATTGAGAGCGCGCCGATGGAGCCGTCCGCGTTGTACAGACCGTCAGGCAGCGTAAACTTATTGGTATAGACGCTTTGTGACGCAGACACTTCTACGGACGGGGGCGGGAGCGTCAGACCGCTGTTGTCTGCGAAAACATACTCGTTGCCGCCCGCGACGGTGTACCCGCCTGGATTTAACGAAATGCCCGCAATATCAGGCGTGAGCAGTTCGCCCGTACCCGGCACGTTTGAGGACGGACTGCCGAAGGGCGGCGGAATTACCGCGCTGTCCTTGCTTCGGTTGATATTATTTGCCTCAGTCGGTGCGCCGCCGATAACGGTACTCGCTTCAACGGAGGTCGGTTTGCCGAAATTTCCCGCGGAGGGACCATCAAAGTTTTCCGCCGCAAGAGCCGTGGTCGCCGCCAGTATGGTCATCGAAAATGTCAGGGCGAGCATTAGCAGTATTCGTTTCATAGGTCTTCTCCTTTCGATTGTTCAGGACAGTATAAGTCACACCCGCGCCGCTGCCCAACAGCGCAAGGACGGAAAGCAGTACGGGAAGCCAATTCCCGCTGCTTTTTTTCGTTTGAGTTGCGGAGAATTGTTCGGAATCGGTTCCCGAATTGTCCGCCGTTTCCGACGCGGACACCGGAATAGCCACACCTGTGAAGATAACGGTATACCGAATTACCGTGACGCCGCGGCGCGTGACCTCGCCGGTATAATCCGCCGTGATGTTGTACCCCTTGACGTAGCTTGAGGTCTTCGTGCCGCCGTAACTTGCGACCGCGGTATAGCGGTCGCCAATCTCGTAATCGTCCACGTTCATCGTGTTATCGGTCTGCCATTGAATATCCGTCAGTTGCAGCGTCTTTCCGTTGTCGTCCAGGGTTTTCGGGATATACTGCGTGTCCGCGTCCGACAGGTTCGGGTAACTTCGCGTCACGGCATACGGCGTGCTTGTGCTGCCGTAGCCGGAAACCTTGCTCTTTATGGACGCGGTATTAAGCAGAAGCGTCCCCGTGAAGCCGTCCTCGTCCGCAAATTCCTCGTATTGAGGAAAAAGACCGAGGACGGTGTCCATATCGTTTTTCTTGCTTTCCGCGGCGACCGTCACGGTTATCGTCTTGCTCTCCTCGCCGATAACGACCTCGCGCAGAATGTCGGTACAGTTATACGCGTAGCCGTTGCGCTCGAAGCTGTCGCGCGGCAAGCGTCCTGGGTCAACACCGGGACTCAGCTCGTAGACCTTGCGAAGTTCCGTATTGTCGGGTGACTGAATCACGTCAACAGGGAACAATTCCGTTTCGCCGGAGAAACTGTCCGCCGCGAGTGCCGTGCCTGCGAACAGGGAGACAGCCATACAAAAAGCGATGGCTATCGGAAGAACTTTTTTCATTTTCAGCTTTACCTCCTTAAAATTTTGAACCGCGCTAATTACGGTCCGGTGTATGAGCCGCCCGAAATCAGGGGCTGCAGGTACGCGACGATGAACCCGAGAGCGTTCAGCACGACCCAAGTGACGAGAATCCTCTTGAGCCAACTGCTCGCCTCGTCCACCGCACGCTGGTTGCGGCTAATCATACGAATGAGCAGAGCCACGGCGGCGGCGGTGACTGCGACGAGAGTGGAGATGCCGACCAGCTTGCCGTAGATGTCCTTCATAATCTTGCTGAACTCGGTCCAAATGTCCGCCGCGAATGCGGGTTGCAGCGACAGAATGAACGCCGCCGCAATCGCCACAAGCGACCAGTAGACCGCGCGCCGGATGTTAGCCGCCCGATTGCTGTTTACGTTAATGAGCGTCATATTCCTTCCTCCTTTCCTTGGGCATAGAAAAACCGCCTCCAAGAAGCCCCTGAATCGGCTCTCGGAAGCGGTCGTTCTGTCCTGCCCGCTTTTTTGGACAATGAAAGAATACCACGATTTCATTTGCGTGTATATAACCTTGACCTTGCCAATTTATCAGTTATTTTTGTGACATTTACCTGCCGCGCTGACTACTACAACGCCTCCAACAGCGTCAGCACCTCAAGCCACGAGTCAAGCTCGCCCGCCGGAGCCGCCCAGAGCCGAATTGACAAGATGTTAATCGCCTGTTGCCGCACGCGGTAGTAATGCCGCTGTGATATATTCAGGCGAAACAGAATGTCATTGTGGCGCAACTTCTCCGGCGCGATATAGGTCAGGTAGAGAATGTTGTACATCATCTCGCCGTTGCCCGGCTTCTGACGCAGGACGGTCAACGCCTCGTTGATGCGGTCGAGCAGCAGGCGGGACTTTTGGACGCTCATCAGGCGGTTTTCGAGTTTCTCGTTGTTCATTCCAATTTCCGCGCTTATAAGGCTGAGCAGCGCGTCCAAGTCGCCCATCGGGCGGTCCAACTCCTCCGCGATATTGGCGGGGAAACACTCCAAAGCCCACGTTATGTCGCGGTAATGCTGAAGCATCAGCTGGGTATTGTGATACATATTGCGCTTTTTGGCTTTCACGGCTTGGCGAACCTTTTCGTCGCCGATTTCAGGGTCCTCCAGCAGACCGCGCTTAGTCAGCAACGAAAGGAAAGCCTCGGAACGCTCGGTCATAGCGCGCTCCTGCTCTGAAAGGTCGCTATTTGAATTGTTTTTGGAATTACTCATTTTAGCCTCCGTAAGTTATGAAGGGGCATAGTAATGCCCCCGAATCCGAAACCTCAAACTTGGCTGTACCCACATATCCGTACTCTTGCAGTCATATCTACAACTCTTACAATGCGACAGAGAAAGATACGCGCGCGTTATATGGTTCAAAACCGCAACACGGCTCTCGACCGGTGTGGCTGTTGATGCGGCGGCGAGCTTCTGCGCGACCCGCTGACTATGCCACGCAATCAATCGGTTAAGACGGGCGTTGTCCGTGCCGCACAAATGCGTATTTACACCGCAAATGCGTATTTCGTTCAAAATACGCACGATTTCAGCCTGCGCGGGGATTGCGAAGTCCTCGCCGGTCGGGTACAGTATATTGAAAATGAGACAGCCGTAAGAGCCGGGTAACTTGTGCAGCGTGAAGGCATCCTGATGTTTTTGCAGGAATCGCCACACTTTCGTCTTTTCCCAGCCCCAGCGTTGTCCCAGGGTTTCCAAAGTCAGAACGGCACCATACTGCCCGTATTGGACAGCGGGTGCCGTGTTGGAGAATATATTGCGCGGTTCTTGCCAGACCGTGTGGCACCACAGGTCGAGCCAAGCGTCCGCATCTTCAAAGGTATAGCCGCCCTCCGCGAGTCTCTTTGCGATGTCGCGGGGCAGACACAGAAATCCATAGCCGTCGGTGGCATATACCGCGCCGGAGCCGAGGCAAGGTTCGCCGGAGCATTTCACCACATAATCAAGGATTTTGTAGTCGAGCTTTTTCGTTTTCGGGTCGAGGGAGTATTCGATATAGCCGAGATGAGCGAGGGTGCCCATAATCTCCAACGCCCTCTGACGGCTTTTGACGCCGAGTATGCTTTTCAGTCCGACAACACCGCCCGACCACGTGCCCGTCGTCACCTCGTTGGTGTAGCCGCAGTATTTCGCGTGCCCGCCGCGGAACGCCGCTTTCGCCGTGAGTCGCGCCCAGTAGCCCATTACGCCCTTGCCCGCCGGGAGGTGGGTTCGCGGTAACTTGACCCACCGATACTTGAGCAGGCATTTCACAGGGCAGGACTCCTTTGGTTGATTTGGGCAAAGAAAAGGGCAGCCATTGGTGGCTGCTCTCGGCATTCTATTGCCGGAAAATGTGTTGATAAATCAGGAGTTTTGCATAGTTCGCACAAATTGACCTCGCCGTTTGTTGCCTTTAGAATAGTGCATCATCCGCCGCCATGTCCTCGGTCAAGTCGGCGATAGTGTCGCCCGCAACCTGCATACCCGCCGCGGTCCAAGGCGTGCCGCCCGCCGACTGCGGGTAAACCCCCGCCGTGTGGTCAACGAAATAGTTCTCCAGCCCCGCGCGCTTCACGTCCTCAACGCTCATGTTCCGCGTCAACTGGTGCACAATGGTGCCCACCATTTCGAGGTGCCCGAGTTCCTCTGTGCCTACAGATGTAGCGGTAATGCCGACCCCTGCAAACACTGACTTTTTTCGGGGTAGTTCGACCGATTTAGGGGGTACTACATCGGTTTCAGTAATGCCCCTTTCTGCTTTTGGGGCGGACAAGCCTTGCAAATACAGGCTTTTTATGCATTCCGTCGTCGCAACCGAGAAAGTTGCGATATACAAGGGCAAAGGCAAGCCATACCCCAAGGTTGTAACCGCAAAAACCCCTTGTTTTATTGATATTTACATCGCGTGATTACGGCTTTTTCCGATATTTCCGCTCCAAATTCGTCATGACAGAATCCATTTGCGCGGCGGTCAGAAGTCCGCGCTTGACGAGCGACAGCAGCATACCTTTTTGAAACAGCAGGACAAAATCCGCGTTTTCCCGCGTGTCGAGCTTTGGTATCGGTTCGCCGTTATATGCAAATTCGCGCGGCTTCATGTCATACACCCCCGATTGTGTTTGTATGATAATATGAGCCGCAACACGCATATCAGAACACGCGGTGTCGGAACTCACCGCCGTAACAACGCAAACAGCGCCGCACTCCCATGAGTGCGGCGTTGTTTCGAACTTTAACTTCTCGATAAATCGAAGTTTGTACTTAACTAATCAGGTCACTCAAACAAGTGATTTTGCAACCTTTGCTTTCATAATATCGCAGCATTTCGTCAATTTTCCTTTTATCATAACTGGTGATGCAATCTGACAGTACATTTACGCTGTAATCCGCTCTGCGCATGTTGTAGCAGGTTGATTTCACACAAGCGACGGCGTCCGCTCCCGCAATGTAAAAATCTCGTATTTCATTTTCGCTGATAAAGCTTGCGAAATTCTCACTTGTGAGCGCGTTTTCCTTGCTCTTTGTGAAAATATTCTGCGATACTATTTTCATGTCTGAAACTAATTCTGCCCCGAGAGTATTCGGCTTAAAAGTCCTAGTCCCAGCTGATAAATTTTCATGTCTTATATAAACAATATGCATATCGTTTTTGACTGCCCAATCAACAGCTGTGTTTATATTATCAATTATTTCCTTGTAATTCTTTGTTATGTCATTTTGAATATCAATTACAACTAAAGCCGCGTTTTTCAAACTTGTTTCCTCCCGCAAATTTCGATTATTCGGCTTCGCTTCGGACAGCCGAATTATTACACATTATTTCGTGCTTGTCAAGCGCATAATTCGCGCGACTGCGCGGGCAGGATAACATTTCCGTTTTTCACTTGCCTTTTCCTCTTGCATGTGTTACCATGTAGAAGCTATCGACGCACAAGCCGACCGTAAGGACAACGCCGCAAAAAAATGCGCAAAGGGGCTTGACAAATATGGAGTTCAGCGGCACAATTTTCGTTCGCAAGCCATTCTATTTCTATATAAACTCAGCGGGAGCGGGAGCGTTCTCGCTGCAAATAATGCAAGCAATGACAGAGCTGCGCGCTGCGTGACTCTGTTTTTGTTTGCCTACTATCAGAAAGGCGGAAATGTTATGAGTATCTCGAATCTAGCGAAAACCTCGCGCAAAGCCCTGTCCCTGCTTCTCGCGCTCGCACTTGTGTTGAGCCTGCTCCCGCCGCTTACGGCGTTCGCGGCCGCGCCGAATCCGGCGCACTTTACCTCGTTCTACGTCACAAAAGGCACAGGCGACGATAAAACCAACTACCGTGAAATCGTATTCGGTACACCGTCGGCGGGGCAAACGCAATGGACTGAAACCTCTCCCAATAATTTTGAAGCGTCGGTTTACGCCGCGCCGGGTGAGTTTGTCTTAAACGGTACTTTTGCCGTAAACGCGCCGCAAAACACAGCGGATTATAATTCGGCGTCCTCTCCCATTTCTTATGGGTTTGAAGCAAGCAACACGCAAGGGATTTGGGCCAGCCAAACTGTCGTTACATTCTCTGAATATAGATTTTATGGCGTAAATAATCCCGATAACGACACAATAACACTCGCCACCTACACGGTGACGCTTGTTCCGACCTACAACCTCGTATCAATCACGCCGCCGACGGCGATTACAGGCGTTGCTCACGGCACGGCGAAGACCGCGACCGCGCTCGGCTTACCCACCGAGGTTACGATTGCCACGGACAACGGTGGCGGCAACAGGAGCGCGGCGGTCACTTGGGACGTTGCGGGCAGCGCCTACAACCCCGCGACAACCGCTCAACAGACGTTCAGCGTGAACGGCACGGTCACGCTCCCCGACGACGTCGTCGCTAACGGCGTAACTTTGAATGCGACTGTCAGCGTGACGGTGAATGCCGCGCCTGTCATCATCGACCTGTCTTGGACGGACGACGAACTTACGGCGGCGGGAAACGCAAGCGGCGGGAAATTCATTTTTGATGAACCCTACATTTATATAAACGGCGGCCCGATAATAATTACAGGCTCAATGACTCCTCGCAGAGAGATTTACGTGAAGAACGCGAGTAACCCAATCGACATTACATTATCCGATGCTCATGTAGAGCATGACCAAGGTAGATTTGTATTGGAGATAACATTATCAGATGTAAACCTGACGCTCGTGGGAGACAATTCTTTCAAAGTCGGTGCCAATGCCAATGTGATTTCTGTAAATGGCTCAAATCTTTCTATATCAGGTGAGGGCAGGCTTTTATTGCAGTCGGGCCACGAAGCGCTGGAGCTCAAAAACTTTACCGCCAGCGAAATGGACGAGACAAGCACAGTCACAATAAACGGCGGTACTGTTACAGCAATAAGCGATTACATAAACTCTTATGGAATCGGCGGAAAAGGCAACGTCATCATAAACGGCGGCAGCGTGAAAGCCACAGGTGTCGCGGGCGCGATTGAAGGTCAGCCTGTCAACGCCGCGAATCAACCTGTCTACCTCGGCAAGCTTGGCGAACAATCCAACATTGAAAGCGTCACGGTGGGCGGAGTAGATTGGAGCATTGCCGCGAATCACCCCGGCGACAGCGCGCTGTATCTCTGGCTGCCGCGGTCAATGGACGGTAAGACCGTCACAACGACGCGCGCAACCATTTCAAACGGCAACACCGCGACAGTCGGCGGCACAAAGAATTATACCGCAAGATACAACAGCGCAAGCGGTACGTTCACGTTTACGTCGTCGCAGACAGTACCTGAATATCCCGGCGACAGCAACACGGAGGTCGCGCCCGCGAAGCCGGGATTTACCGTCACCTTTCCCTCAAGCCCCGGCAACAACAGCAGCACGACCGCGCCTGTTGTCATTCCAACGGACGGAAAAGACTTCCCGATATACATTGGAAATGCCGTGTATGAGAATATCTCGGCGTTCAAGGCGGACGGCAAAGAAATTGACAGTAACGGTTTGGCTGAACTCGCGGGACAGTTTGAGGGTTATAATACAATGACCGTGGGCTTGACGAATCTTGTAAACCCTGTTATAGCTTCAATGAGTGCATATATTGTGGGAACTGCCACTATTGCCGATTTGCGAGCGGCGCTCGAGAAAGCGCAAAAAGATTCTAAGAGCTTCGCTATGTCGTTTGATGATGAAACGAAAGAGTTTTTAGAAAATTGGCTTAAAGCCGTTGATTTACTAATCAACCCTCCAAAAATATCGGGAATCATCAATAACGCAGGAAATGCCGTGACAGTCAATCCGCTTACAAGCACTCTGCTGACCGCCAAAAACGCGGTCGGCGCGGACACTTACATCGGTGTCGCGTTTCCGGGAAGCGTCGGCATTTTGCTGTTCAACGAATATCTCGCAACTCTGAACGACGGAAAGCACAGTCTGACCGTTGCGTTCAAGGACGGAGCTGAAGCTGTGATTGAGTTTGAGGTCAAGAATGAAATCGACAATCAGAATCCGAACACAGGCAGGGGCGAAAACCCGTTCACCGACGTTGCGGAATCGGACTGGTTCTATGACGATGTGGCGTTTGTGTACGCGAACGGTCTGTTCAGCGGCACGTCGGACACCACGTTCAGCCCCGAAACCGCTATGACGCGCGCAATGCTCGTGACGGTGCTGTTCCGTCTCGCCGCACCCGCAAAGGGCGCGAATACGACGAATTTTGCGGACGTTCCGCTCGGAGAGTATTACTCTGACGCTGTGGCGTGGGCGGCTGAAAACGGCATTGTGGAGGGCTACGACGGCAAGTTTTATCCCGACGAGCCGATTTCGCGGCAGGATTTGGCGGTGATTCTCCTGCGGTATGCGGAGTTAATCGGCAAGGGGCCTGTGGGCGCGTGGGCGATTCGGCTCGACTACGCCGACTTGGACGAGGTTTCGGACTACGCGGCGTCCGCCGTGATGTGGACGACGCTGAAAGGCATTATCTCCGGCAAGCCCGACAAAATCCTCGACCCGAAAGCGCAGGCGTCCCGCGCCGAGGTTGCGGCGATGCTGCACAGGTTCGCGGACGCGGTGGAGTAGGCGTGGCAGGGGTATTGGAAGTTATTACATAACAGCAAAACGGCGCGGGTAAAACCGCGCCGTACTTGTTGTTACTTCTGTACCGAGCCGTCCACCGCCGCGCCGACACGCCGCCACACCTTTCGATACAGCAGCACCGCAACGACCGCCGCCGCGACCTCCGCAATCGGGAACGCCCACCACGCGATTTGCGCGGCACTCGCCGTGCGCGAGAACAGCCACAACAGCGGCAGCGCAATCACAATCAGCCGCAGCGCGGACACGATGAGCGACTTCACGCCGTCGCCAAACGCCTGGAAAATCCCCTGAAACGCGATG
>JAISJC010000127.1 GCA_031261745.1 Oscillospiraceae bacterium | reverse complement strand
GTCATCTCGCGCAGCACGAGCCGCTCCGTTTCCAGTATGGTTTTCATATTTATTACTTCCTGCGTTTTCTAATTCGTTATGCGATTGACAAAAAACTGTCGAAGTCGGCCCCCCGACCTGTGAACATTGATTAATCACTTGGAATTGAAAATCAAAGCCTCAGCGCAACTTCCATTCCGGGTTGCTGTCTTTCGGTTGGTATTCATAGGTAAGATAATGCTGCGATTTATTAACATAATCAACGAAAACATCTCTTGCCACATCGCCGCCACCTTCAACTCGGCTATAAGTTTCCATTACGTCAGTGAGCGCATATTCCTGCAACTTCGCTGTGAGGTCTGCCGCTTGCTCCGGTGAAATTCGATATGAAACGTAACAGTTCACTTTGAAAGATGGCGGGATTATTGAAATGCATTTAATATCTTTCACATAAGGATACTCACTCATTATTTCTCGCTTGAAATCTTTTAATCCGGGAGGATACAATCTTACCGGTTGCGCGCACGAAGTAACCAGCGCGATAAGCACCGCAAATATTATTACAGTCAGTAGTTTCTTCATATTATCGCCCGCCCAACCCCTTAATAAAATGTATATTACGTCCCGCCTCACTATATCCGACGCCCAAATGAAACCGCAGACTGTCCGCGTTATTAAGCTCGCAATCCGACGCCATCGCGTTGCAGCCGCGCGCTTTTGCCCAGCTCTCGCTCTCCGCCGCCAGCCTCCGCGCAACCCCGCGCCGGCGGTACGCGCTCTCAACAAAAATCCCCTCTATGTACCCTATCGGTGCCTCGTCAAATCGCCCCTCGACGTACTCCCGCCGTATTGCGGCGTGGACCACCCCGACTATTTTCTCCCCGTCAGCGGCGAGCAGAATCACCTGCGTGTCGTCCGCCAGGTTCCGCCTGTTCTCCTCCAAAAGCTCGTCGTAGTCGTGTTCATTGTACAGCTTCGCGAGAATATCCGTCACCGCGACAAGCTCGTCCGGCGTCGCCTGCCGGACAGTAATTTCGCCGAAAACAAATTCCCCGCACAGAAAGCTGTACCCGTAGGCGGCGGTTTTCCCGCAGTAATTCACGCCGAGCTTCGCGTAATGGGCGATTGCCGCGGCGGCGACGTCGTTGACGAACAGCCGCACCCCGCCGAACCCGCGCGCACGCGCGTCGTCAAGCGCGAAACGCACAAGTTTTGCGGACAATCCGCGCCGCTCATACTCGCGCAGCGTCCCGACCCGCGCGAGTTCGCCCCATTTTTTCACCGATTTGTCAAAGCTCGACTTGTCAAATTCGTCGTCCTCCCACTCGCCGAGCGTGCAGACCGACGCAATCACGCCGTCGATTTTCAGCACGTACAGCGAATTGCTCTCAATGTCCCCGCTGACGTTTTCGGGCGCGGGATAGTCGTCGCTCCACGGGGCCATATTCTTTTCGCCGACGCGCGACCGGTATAGCGCGAACACCTCCGCCGCGTCCTCCGGTCCGGCTTTTGTCATTATCATAACAGGTACTCCCTCAAAACTGACACCAGCTTTTCGTAGCCGATGGGCTTGCCGATATGCGCGTTCATCCCCGACGCGAGGCACTTTTCAATGTCCTCCTTAAAGACGTTCGCCGTCATCGCGACGATGGGAATCCGCCGCGCATACGGGTCGTCAAGATTCCTGATGCTTTGCGTCGCTTCGTAGCCGTCCATCTCCGGCATCATACAATCCATCAGAATCATACCGTAGCCCTGCGGAGCCGCTTTGAATTTCGCCAGGGCCTCCGCGCCGTTTTCGGCGCAGTCAATTACGATTCCCGTCGGTTCGAGCAGCGCGAGTACGATTTCGCGGTTGATCTCGTTGTCCTCGGCAAGCAGCACGCGCTTGCCTTCCAGCGAAGCCTCCGGCTCCCCGTCGTCCGCCGGAAGCGTGAAATCGTCTGCGGAACCGGTTAATACGTCCTCGCCCGCTCCCGCCGGTGCCTTAAAGGTAAAGAAGAACTGTGAACCCTCGCCCGGCTTTGACTTCACCCAGATTATTCCGCCAAGCAGGTCGATAATGTTCTTTGAGATAGCGAGTCCCAGTCCCGTGCCGCCGTATTTTCTGGCGGTGCCGCTCTCCGCCTGTTCAAAAGAGCCGAAAAGGCGGCTGATCTGCTCCTCGCTCAGCCCGATGCCGGTGTCCGAAACCTCAATCTGAATCTCATAAATCCCGTCGTCCTCGCCGAGCAAGTCGGCTTTTACCGCTATCGTGCCGTTCTCTTCGGTGAATTTAACGGCGTTTGACAGCAGATTCAGTATAACCTGTGTCAGCCGCTGGTCGTCGCTTATCAGCGTACTTGGGATATTCCTGTCGATTTCCGTGAAGAAAGACAGGTTTTTCTCGCTCACGCGCGGGGTAACGATGGTTTTGACCTTTTGCAGCGTCCGGTTAATGTTAAACTCAACATCTGAAAGTTCAAGTTTTCCCGCCTCTATCTTGGACATATCCAGAATATCGCTGATTACGCCCAGCAGATGCTCGGACGCCTCGTCGATCCTGTCGAGCGCGTAATCCTTTTTTTGCGGGTCCGACGCAGCCTTGGCGATGGCGGTCATACCTATGATGGCGTTCATCGGCGTGCGCATCTCGTGACTCATCGTCGAGAGGAAGTTGCTCTTCGTGCGGCTGGCGGCCTCCGCGTTTTTTCGCTCGGAATCATAGATGCTGATCAGGTACTTGACGGTAATTCCGATAAACAGCCCGCTCAGGAAAACCGACAGAAAATGTTCCGCCACGCGCTGCGCCGGCGTGAGTGAATACACCCATTCCGGATGCAAATAGCCCATTAAATAACAGCCGATTATCACAATACCGTGTATGGTGATGTACATCACAAATTTCGCGCCGCTCGCGTAAAAAAACACGATAAATATACTCAGCACAAACCAGGCCGACATTGCGCCGTCTATGCCGCCGATAAGAAAAAACGTCAGCGGCCACAGAATATCGCCTACCGCGATAATCGTGAACGTGGCCGCCATCTGGTGCGCGTTAAAATAGTTGGCGATAACAAACAGAATGACAATCGAAACGATATACGCCACCATAATGATAACCGTATATATCGGCAGCCCCTCGATCACGCGGACCGCAAGGGTTACAAAGCCCGCAAAAAAGCCTATAATACAGACTACATTGAGCGTGCGCGCGTCGCGCGACAGGTCCTCGGAGAACAAATAGCGGGAAAACAGACGTCTTATTTTATCTGAACGCATAATTCCACGCTCCCATCGCCAGTTTTATCACTTTTTGCTGCCCTCTGACAAACCTTTGTCGCGGAAGTGTTCCTTCCACTTTCCTGCGGGGCAATACGAAAGGCAACGCCCGCAATACCACGAATCCGCGTGTTGAAGTCCGCTGTCGCTGATCGGCAGCTTGCTTAACGCCGCGCCGACCTCCGCCATTGACGCGTCGTTTTCGACTAAATCCTCGCGTCCGCCGTATTCCTTGCGGAGCGCGTGTTCGACGACGAAGCACTTCGCCATATCAACCGTCGCGTAGGTGTATTCCTTTTCACCGAGCCTGCACGAGTGCTTGTCCTCGGAGCCGTACGCGCCTATCGCGCCTATCGGACACGCCTTGGTGCAGATTCCGCAGTTATTGCACAGCGGCTCGCCGCCGTACATCGGGTCCGGCTCAATCTCCGCCGTCGTGAGAATCACGCCGAAGCGGTTGCGCGGACCGAATTCCGGCGTCAGCACAATGCTCATCCACCCGAACTCACCGAGTCCCGCCGCGACGGCGGCGTGGCGAATGCTGATTTGCCGCCCGTTCGTCATCGGACCGGTGGAGAGCGGCGTCGCGACCTCGCCCGTCGCGCGCTCAATCGCCTGCGCGACGGAATAGCACGCGTACGCCAGCTCGTAATTCGGCAGCAGCGCGTAGCCGTACATTCCGTAAAGTCCCTTCAAGTCGCTCCGCCCGTTCTCAAAACTGCGGAAGTTCGCCTGAATAACGCCGTCGAGCAACCGCACGCCGACAACGACGACGGACTTACAGCCCGGCAAAATCTCCGTCGGGTGCGACCCCGGCGGCGAACCCTCAAAGCGGTCAACGCCCGCCACTCCGCACATATCCATTCCGTTTTTTAACGCTGTCTCTCTTATGCTGCTCTTAATATCCATTTACGTACTCCTCACAAAATCCGGTATTGCCCGCCGAGCGCGAGCAGTGAAAACATATACAACAGGTTGTCGTAATACCGCCGCTTGTCCGTCCGCAATTCCAACGCCCAGAACAGCCTCACATATTTCTCGCGTAAATCCCCGTCCGACGCGAGCGACGCGGCGGCCGTCGTGGCTTTCAGCGCGAGGGGGTGCAGCATTCCCGTCTCCGACGCGTCCGGCTCGCGGAACGCGGGCGTGATGACCTCGCCCTCAATCGAATGGACGTAATCGAATTGCTTTTCGTCCTCAAAGAATTTCTGAATCGCGGCCGCCTGCTTCCGCTGCCACGGGTCGGCGGCGAACCAGTCCCAGTCGAGCGCGATATTCAGCGCGGTGCGGTACGCGTCGGAATAAAAGTAGCTGCGGTTCCCGCCCCACTCCGTCGGCGTTCCGTCATACTGCGACTGATTGGGGTTCAGCCCCGTCTCATTATTGCACGCCTTATGCAGAAATTCGCGCGACAGTCGCGCCGCGTCGCGGAAGAATTCCGCGTCCTCCGCGTTGCCGTATTTCGCGAACAGCTCGTAGAAGTGCGGCAGATGATACGACGGGTCCGTGAACGGCGCGTTCGGGACGAAGCGGATTATCTTCGTCGCGGGGTCAAACATCGGCTCGTTATCCTTATGCACCATCTCGTGCAGAATCGCCCGCGCCCAATCGCCGTAACTTTTTTCGCCCCAGCGGCGTTCCGCGAACAGCAAAGCCATCGCGAAATATTCCTCGCCGTCCGGCGCGGGGCCGTCGGAATTGCGCGTCCCGTCCGTCTTGCACGACCAAGCGAAATATCCCGCGTTCTCGCCCTCGGCGACGTGCATATACCGCACTGTCCAGTCCCAGATGCGGTCAAAAATCTCGCGCTCGCCGAGCTGAACCGCGAGCATCAGCCCGTAGCTCTGTCCCTCGGTCCGCACGTCGTCGTTGCCTGTATCCACCATATATCCGCCGTGAAAATCCCCGTCGTCAACCTCGAAATAGAAACGATTCCCGCCCCGAAAAATCTCATTGAACGCGTAGTCAATCTTCGCCTTGATGTCAGCCTCGCCGTAACCGAACTCCGCAAGAACATTTGACATATGCTTCACGAATCCTCTCAATAAATACTATTTGCATTATTATACATATTCCGCCAATGAATTACAAGGATTTTTTATATATTTTCGATTGACGTTTGTCGGCGCGTGGGATATAATTATTCGCGTATTCGCGTCGTCGGCAAAACGCGGCGCGCAAACCACAACAGAAAGAAGAATAAAAATGAAATTTTCTACAATTCTCGCCCTTTTTCTCGCGCTGACGCTCGTTTTCGGGCTTGCCGCGTGTACGAAAACAAGTACGCCCGACGCGCCTCCGACGGCGGAGAACGGCGTCATCACGCCTGACCCGTTCACGCCGGACCCGTCCGTCAGCATACCTGAGGTCGGCATCATTCAGCTTATGGAACACGTCGCGCTCACCCAGGCGCGCGAGGGCTTCGCCGCCGCGCTCGCCGACAACGGCTATGTTGACGGCGAAACCGTCAGGCTCAACGTCCAGATCGGCTCCGGCGACACGAGCAACCTCTCGACGATCGCCGACCAGTTCGTCGGCAACAACGTGGATCTGATTCTCGCTATCGCCACCCCTGCGGCGCAGGCCGTCGCGGGTAAGACGACGACGATTCCGATTCTCGGAACGGCTATCACCGACTACGAAACCGCCGGTCTCGTCGATTCCAACGCCGCCCCCGGCCGCAACGTCACGGGTACGAGCGACCTGAACCCCGTTGACGCGCAGATTGACCTGCTTTTGAAACTCGTCCCCGACGCGCAGACAATCGGCTTCCTCTACAATTCCAGCGAGGACAATTCCAAGTTCCAGATTGACATCGCCAAGGCGTATGTCGAGTCCAAGGGACTCGCGTGGAAAGAAATCACCGTCGCGAACTCCAACGACGTTCAGCAGGCCGTCACCTCAATCGTCGGCGACGTGGACGCGATCTATCTGCCGACGGACAATGTTTTCGCCAGCACGATGCCGACGGTTTACGGCGTCACCGCCGACAGCAAAACGCCCGTTATCTGCGCCGAGCAGGGAATGGTCGAAAACGGCGGCCTCGCGACGCAGGGCATCAACTACTACGACCTCGGATATCAGACCGGCCTTATGGCCGTCGAGATTCTGCGTAACGGCAAGGACGTCGCCACAACGCCCGTCAGCTTCGCGGAGAAATTCGAGTATTATATCAACGGCAACACGGCCGACGCCGTCGGCATCACGATTCCGGCGGACCTTGAAGAGTACGTCGTAAGATAACAGATGAAAAAAGACAACATTATTCCGTGGGCGGTAAAGGCCGCCGCGGGAATTGCGATGATTTTGCTGTGGATAAAACTGCCTGTAATAATGACCGGCGCGGTTTCGCTCGGATTATTATGGGCGATTATGGTCCTCGGTGTGTTCATCACATACCGCGTGCTGGATATCGCGGATTTGACCGTCGAGGGGACTATTGTCCTCGGCGCGTCCGTCGCCGCGCGAATGATAACCGCGGGGTTCAACCCGTTTCTCGCGACCGGAATGGCGTTCATCTCCGGCTTGGCGGCGGGACTGATTACGGGGATTCTTCACACAAAGCTGCGCATCCCCGCGCTCCTGTCCGGCATTCTCACGCTCACCGCGCTGTATTCAATCAACCTGCGCGTTATGGGCCGGCCGAACACGCCGCTGCTGCCGTTCAAGGTCCCGTCGGTGTTCACGCCGTTCGAGAAGTTCAATCTCCCGCCGAGCGTCCCGTCGCTGATCGTCGGCGTGGTTCTCCTCGCCGCGCTCGTCGCCCTGCTGTACTGGTTTTTCGGTACGGAACTCGGCAGCGCGGTCCGCGCGACGGGCAGCAACCCGAATATGGTCCGCGCGCAGGGGATTAACACCTCCGCGATGATAATCCTCGGACTTATGCTCTCCAACGGTCTCGTCGGGCTTGCGGGCGCGCTCATCGCGCAGCACCAGACGTTCGCGGACATTACGATGGGAATGGGTTCGATTGTTATCGGTCTCGCGTCGCTGATTATCGGCGAGGTGCTGTTCGGCACAAAATCCTTCAAAAACACGCTGATTTCCGTGATTTTCGGCGCGGTGGTCTACCGCGTCATTATCGCCGTCGTCATCAAGCTCGGCTTGGCGGCGAACGACCTGAAACTCTTCGTCTCGGCGACGGTCACGCTCGCGCTGACGCTTCCGATGGCGCAGGCGAACCTGCGCACATTAGTGAAGTCGTTGAAGCGACCCGAAAGGAGGTGAGCGTATGCTGAGAGTGGAAAATATCTTCAAGACCTTCAACGCGGGAACCGTGAACGAGAAAACCGCGCTCAACGGCGTTTCGCTCCACCTCAAAGAGGGCGAATTTGTCTCCGTAATCGGCGGCAACGGCGCGGGCAAGTCCACGCTCCTGTCCGCCGTCGCGGGTGTCTACGGCGTGGATTCCGGTTCGATTTCAATCGACGGGCGCGACGTCACGCGCCTGCCCGAATACAAGCGCGCGCAGTTTATCGGCCGCGTGTTCCAGGACCCGATGATGGGTACCGCCGCCGGAATGGGCATTGAGGAAAACCTCGCAATCGCGCGGCGGCGCGGGGAGCGGCGCGGACTGCGCTGGGGCGTCTCCAATGCGGAGCGCGAGGAATACCGCGAAAAGCTCGCCGCGTTCGACCTCGGACTGGAAAACCGCCTGACCGGCAAAGTCGGGCTGCTCTCCGGCGGCCAGCGTCAGGCTCTTACGCTGATAATGGCGACGCTCAAACGCCCGAAGCTCCTGCTGCTCGACGAGCACACCGCCGCGCTCGACCCGAAAACCGCGGCAAGGGTTCTCGATTTGTCGGAGCAGATTGTCAAGAGCAACAACCTCACCACGATGATGGTGACGCACAATATGCGCGACGCGATTGCCCACGGCGACAGGCTCGTTATGCTGTACGACGGCAAGATTATCATCGACATCTCCGGTGAGGAGAAGAAAAACCTCACCACAAAGGATTTGCTGGATTTGTTTGAAAAGGCGAGCGGAAGCGGCGAGGCGGACGGGAATCTGCTCCTCGGCTGACGCGCGCAAAAAGGAGGGTGTTTTTATGCAGTACAGGCTTGACGGGCGCAGCGGCAACAAGCTGTCGGTCCTCGGTCTTGGGTGTATGCGGTTTCCGCGCGGCGTCACGGGAATCGACCTGAAAAAGTCGGAGCAGATCGTTATGCGCGCCATCGACGCGGGCGTGAATTACTTCGACACGGCGTATCTGTACCTCGGCGCGGAGGCCGCGCTCGGCACCATTCTCGCGCGCAACAACGTCCGCGACAAGGTCTGTATCGCGACGAAGCTGCCGATTGCGAACTGCCGCGTGAGCGCGGACTTTGACCGCTTTTTCGGTATTCAGCTCGCCGCGCTAAACACGGACTACATCGACTACTATCTGATGCACAACATCAACTCGCTGGCGCAGTGGGAAGAGCTGTGCGCCCTTGGGATTGAGCCGTGGATTGCGGCGCAAAAAGCGTCCGGCCGCGTCCGTCAGCTCGGATTTTCGTTCCACGGCGCGCGCGAGGAATTTTCAAAAATCCTCGACGCGTACGACTGGGATTTCTGTCAGATTCAGTACAACTACTCAAACGAGAATTATCAGGCGGGCGTTGACGGCCTGCGCCGCGCCGCCGCAAAGCACATTCCCGTGATTATTATGGAGCCGCTGCTCGGCGGCAAGCTCGCGCACGGCCTCGCGCCCGCCGCCGTGGACGCGTTTCGCGCCGTTGACGCTTCGCGCTCCCCCGCCGCGTGGGGTCTGCGCTGGCTCTGGAACCAGCCGGAGGTCACGGTCGTCCTGTCCGGTATGAACGAGTTGGCGCAGCTTGAAGATAACCTCGCAACCGCGGACGCGACCTCCCCCGATTCGCTCACCGATGCGGAAAAAGCCGCCTATCACAGGGTTATCGAGGTTTTCAAGTCTACGGACAAGGTTCCCTGCACCGGCTGTTCATACTGTATGCCCTGCCCGCAGGGTGTGAATATCCCCGCGTGCTTCGCGAGCTACAACGCGTCGTACACGCACGGCCGCATAACCTCCTTCGCGATGTACATCACCGGAACGGCGGCGAACCGCCGTGAAAACGCGCTCGCGTCCAAGTGCGTCAAGTGCGGCAAATGCGAGACGCACTGCCCGCAGAAAATCGAGATTCGCAGGTCGCTGGACGCCGTGGCGCGGCGAATGGAGCCGCTTTACATAAAGGCCGCGCTGAAAGTTATGCAGTCCCGCGCGAAGTAGCGCGAAAATTTAGGTTGCGCAACGCCGCACGTATATGTTATAATCAACCATTATTGTCAAAACACTATTTTTAAGGAGTTTTATTTATGAGCGTCAAAAAACCACTTGAAGGCATTCGCGTCATCGAAATGTCTACGTTTATCGCGGTGCCGGCGACGGCGCGGTTCTTCGCCGAGTTCGGCGCGGAGGTCATCAAGGTCGAGCCGAAGTCCGGCGACAACGTGCGCTTCAACGGCGTGTCCGAGGGTCGCCTCGGCTCCCCGTATGAGAACACGACGTTCGACCTCGAAAACGCGCACAAAAAGGGCATCATCCTGAACCTCAAAGCACCGGAGGGCAAGGAAGTCCTCTTCAAGCTGCTCGAAACCGCGGACATCTTCCTCACGAACTGGCGTCCGCAGGCCCTCGAAAAGCTCGGCCTCGACTACGACCAGTTGAAGGACAGGTTCCCGAAGCTCGTCTACGGCTCGCTGACGGGTTACGGCGAGGTCGGCCCCGACAAGGACCTCCCCGGCTATGACTTCACGGCGTTCTGGGCGCGTTCCGGCCTGCTCGGCACGCTGTATCAGGCGGATTCGGAGCCGAACAACCTCATCCCCGGAATCGGCGACCACACGGCGGGAATGAACCTCGCCGCCGGTTGTATGGTCGCGCTGCACAAGGCGCAGGCGACGGGCGTCGGCGATAAAGTCCTCGTGAACCTGTTACATTCCGCGATTTTCGCGCAGGCAATCGCGATCGAGGCGGCGCAGTACAAGGGTCTCGGCAAGCAATATCCCATCTCGCGTAAGGTCGCGGAGAACCCGTTCAACAACACGTACAAGTCCGCCGACGGCAAGTACATTCAGATTTCGATGCCGCCGTTCGACATCTTCTACCCCAAGTTTATGCCGCTCATCGGCCGTGAGGATCTCGTCGGCAACGAAAAATACACGATGGCGAGCATCACGAAGAACCAGCTCCACGGCGAGTTTATCGCGATCCTCGAAGAGGCTATCGCCAAGAAAACCGCCGCCGAATGGGCCGTGCTGTTCACCGGGGCCGACGTGCCGTTCGCCGTCGCCGCCGTGTGGGAGGAGGTCTTGGAGGACGAGCAGGCGTGGGCAATCGGCGCGTTTGAGAACGTCGATTATCCGACCGGCAAGCGCGCAATGGTGCGTCAGCCGATTGAGCTGACCGGCAGCGAGAAGCGTCCGTACGGCAAGGCTCCGCAGCTCGGCGAGCACACCGAGGAGGTGCTGAAATCCCTCGGCTACGACGACGCGACGCTAAAAACGTGGCACGAGGCCGGCATTTACAACGTCTTTGAGGACGTGAAGAGCAAGGTCGGCAACCTCGACGCCGTCGCGGAACTCAAAGAACTTTTAGGCAAATAAACGCCTCAAAACCCCGTCCCTTCATCGGGACGGGGCTTTTTTGTAAAAAAGTGTTGACAAGCACGCAAATGCGTGCTAATATAGGCACAAGCATAAAACATATAAAACATATCGGAATGATATGTAATAAAAAGGGGTGCGACAAAAATGAGCATTGTAATTATCGGTGGCAACGAGCGAATGGAGCGGCGGTACAAGAATATTTGTAAAGAATTCGACTGCGACGCAAAGGTTTTTACAAAGTTCGAGGGGCGGTTGCAGGACTACATCGGCAATCCGGACCTGATTGTTTTGTTCACGACCCCCGTCTCGCATACGATGGCGCGGGCGGCGCGTCAGCGCGCGTCGCAGGGCAACATCTCGCTCGTGCAGTCGCACAGCGGCAGCGGCACCGCGCTGCGGAATATCCTCAGCGGGCGCGCGCTTTAACAGAAAAACGACGCCGCCCCGCTCCAATCGGAGCGGGGCGGCGTTTTGTGCTGTGCGGTTTCTGTTGCGACACTATTAATTTGGATCGTTAATCGACCCTATTTCTTGTATAGCAGAAACGGCTTTGCCGTTATCCTTTGCCGCGTTTGTCGGGGCGTAGCCCGGAGTGCGTAAAAACACTTTATCGCTTGCTGTCAATGCCGTTGAGAATGTGATTACGCCCGTTGCGGGTACGTTTGCCCATACGGTTTCATCTTTTGTTGTCGTTGCCGGATTGTCCGCTACCTTTTTGTATTGAAGTCCCGCGACAACCACGCCGCCGGTAAGCTCAACCTTCTTGAAGTCGGTCTTGCCCTTGTTGTCGTAGAACTTGGCATCCGTGATGCCGGACGGCGCGGCTGACTGCTTGGGAATCAGCACCTCAACAATCGGTGACGACGGAGCCTTTCCCTTTACGGGAACCTGAACATACAGGGTAACATCTGCGGCACTGTCGGCTTTCGAGTCTGCGAGCAGTGTCGCGAGTTCTTCCGCATCTGCAATTACAGTCGAAATATCGCTTCCTGACGGGTCTATTGTCGTTGCAGCGTAACCGACTTTCAGACCTTTTACCGTGTCGGTCTTGTAGTCATACGTCACGACGGGAGCTTTCGTCACAGGCACCGAAATCGAGATGATTGCCGAGGCGTAGGCTGCGCCGTCGACTGCGGTGACACGGACAGAGACTTTCACGGCTTTTGTCGCTGCCGAGAGATCCAGCTCCGTGACATCAAGCACCCACGCCTGATCACCGATTTTGTAATCAAACGCAGCAACGGAGGATGCGGTGCCAATTCCAATACTTTTCGTTTCGGGATTGAAAACGATGTCGTCCTTTGTGACGGCGGCGCGCCCCTTGATCTCCGTTACCGACGGGTCGGCCACGCCGTCGGTTTTAACCCAGATGAACGTCTTATCTTTGGTATCGGTAGCCTGCTTCGCCGGAATCTTCTTTGAGATGTCGATTACCGGATCGTCGCCGTAGGTTTCAATCCACGTCGTCGGAGTCTTGCTGTTACCTTTGGTTATTGCGTACGAATCACCCGTTTCCAAGGCTGCGGTTTCAACTTCATAATCAAAATCCGGATCAGTTGCTCCCGCCGCGCCGGCGACCGCGCCGATTGCGAAGACCGCAACAAGCACGATTGCGAGGACTAAGCTGCGCTTTAATAATTTAGACAAAATAATCTCTCCTTTAATTGTATGTGTGTTCTTTCCCGCGAACGGGGGTATGGCCGCGAAGTATAACGGCCGCGCAACATAAAAAGCAATGTATAAGCATTCCCCCCGCCCGTTCTGATAACCGTTCGACTGACTGCAGACAATCGGACGGCGTTGGCGAGACTGTCAAATGGTGTACTTTTTGATAACGGCTCCGCACGCGGTAAAACTTGACGTTTCCCACAAATTTTGCATATTTTTTCAAAAATCATTAAAGAAGTTTCATATATGTACGATACTATAAATGAGGCTATCAAAAAGTACACCTTTTGATAGTGTCATTTTTCTTTGCCCCCGCGCAGTTCCCGCAACCGCCTGTAAAACGTCGCTTCTTTCAGCCCCGTCAGCTTTAACAGCTCCGCAATCGTCAGCTTCCCGCGCTCCCACTGCCGCACGAGTTCCCCGAAATTCACGGGGAACTTTTTTGTCGGCCGGCCGAATCTCACGCCTTTCGCCTTCGCGGCGGCTATCCCCTCGGCCTGTCGCTTTCGTATGTGGTCGCGCTCCGTGTGCGCCACGAACGACAGTATTTGAAGCACCAAATCGCTGATGAACGTCCCCATTAAGTCCTTGTTTATCCGCGTGTCCAGCAGCGGCATATCTATCACGGCGATGTCAATTCCCTTATCCTTGGTCAGGATTCGCCACTGGTTCTGTATCTCGTCGTAGTTGCGCCCCAGCCTGTCGATGCTCAAAATATACAGCAGGTCGCCGGATTTGAGCCTTTTTACGAGCGACCTGTACGCCGGCCGGTCGAAGTCCTTGCCGGACTGCTTATCCGTAAAGATTCGCCCCGGCGGTATATTCATTTCATTAAGTGCGACCAGCTGTCTGTCCTCATTTTGGTCCGCGGCGGACACGCGGACGTAGCCGTAGATTGTCATAAAATTTCCCCCTCCTTTGTCACTCCTTATTATCATATTTTAACCCGTTTTTTATTGACAAATTTGCCTTTTACTATATACTGTGTCTATTAAAGTAACGGAGGTTTTACTGTGAGCAGAATTCTCGCGGTCCTGTACTCCCCGATTGACATTGATATGAAAGCGATTGCCGAGCGCGCGGCGGCGGGGCGCGCCGAGGTGCGGATTATCGACCCGCGCGACGCGGCGACGATTCCGGCCGACGCGGAGGCGTTGATCGGCGACGTGCGCCCGAAGCATATTTCCCTCTGCCCGAACGTAAAATGGGTTCAGACGAGCTTTGCCGGCGTGGAGCGCATCGTCCCCGAAGTAAAGAAAATCCCCGGCGCGGTTCTCACGAACGCCTCCGGCGCGTTCGGCGAGGGCATCTCCGAGTACCTTTTGATGTACATCCTGATGCTGCAAAACCGCGCGCGCGACTATATCGCGTCGCAGGACAAGCGCGAATGGCGGCCGCTCGGCGTTTCGCCGATGCTCGCGGGTTCCACCGTCGCGGTCCTCGGTCTCGGCGACCTCGGCGGCGTGTTCGCGCGTAAAATCAAGGCACTCGGCGCGTCGGTTCGCGGCGTGAAGCGGACGGCGGGCGCGAAGCCCGATTACGTTGACGAGCTTTACACGACGGACGAGCTGGATAAAGCCCTCGACGGCGCGGATATCGTCGCGCTCTGCCTGCCGGACACGGCGGCTACGGAGAAAATCCTCTCGCGGGAGCGCATTTTCGCGCTGAAACAGGGCGCGATTATCGTGAACGCCGGTCGCGGCGGCGCGATTGACCAGCCCGCGCTCACGGACGCGTTGAAGCAAAACCGCGTCCTCGCGGGTCTGGACGTGACGACGCCGGAGCCGCTGCCGTCCGACGACCCGCTCTGGACCGCGCCGAACGTCATAATCACGCCGCACATCTCCGGTCTCGGCGCGTCGGCATACGCGACGCGCTTCTCCGCCGCGCTGTTTGAGCGCAACAT
>JAISJC010000122.1 GCA_031261745.1 Oscillospiraceae bacterium | reverse complement strand
CTCCGGCGTGTGATTATTCTCAATCGCAAGACTATCCCCCTGCCCCCTTTCTAAAGGGGGTGCCTCCGCAGAGGCGGGGGTTTGCACGGCCTCCGCCGTAGGGGACGGCGTCCTCGACGTCCCGCGGGTTTGTTCCGCAACGGCGGGCAGAGGGGCACGCCTGTTTTCGGGGCGTTTGTTATACTCCCCGATGTAGTTATTTATCTCCGCGCGCACGCGCTCCGCCTCTTTTTTCGCTGCGTTTTTCTCGGCCGCGGTCATTATGCCGTCGGCGGCGAGCTGCGCGCCGGATATAAATAAGGCACTCACCATTCCGATTATTCCCGCGTCAATCGCCTCGTCGAGCGTGGCATTCGACGCGTTCGGGTTAATCGTCGCCCGCGTGATGTACGGCTCTATGAACGCGCCGGCAAACTCCTCCAAGCCCTCGCCGCCTATATCTCCGGCAAAGGCTATAAATTTCGTGAGCGATTTCGGCATTTTAGCGAGGAACTCGGCCACGGCTGCGGGGAGCCTCGCTTTCATTGCGTCACCCGCGATTTGTACCGCGCCGATTTTGTTGATAGAACCCAGTCCGCCCGACAGCTTTTCTATTCCGACCTCCGCAACTGCGGACATTACGCCGTTAGCCAACGCCGTGTCATAGTCCGCGCCGGCAGCCAGCGCGTTTTCTACGCTCTGACCGAGAACCTGTAAGCCAAAGACTAAATCGGTACCTAAACCGCCGCCGAGAGCTATCGGGATTGCGTTCTCCGCCGCGCTGTCGATACCGGATAACAGCTTTTGTTCTATCGGCAGCAAGCCCCGCGCCTGCTGTCTCGCATATATCTCCTCGCGCAGCTTTCGCGGAGTGTTCAGAGGCGCGGTGAATTCGTGCCATTTTTTCAAGGGGTCTGTTGCTCCCGTGTCGGCGACCTCGCGGTCTATAAGCAGCTCGCGCGTAGTCGCTCCGCTCTTGTTTTCGGGGTCAACCTCCGCGCGCATAGCCGCCTCAAGCTGCGGCGTCATCTGAACTTTTAGCATATCAAGGTTTGTCGGAACGGCGGGGTCAACCCACGCGGGCGTGTATCCGTACATCGCGTTGACCGCTTGATTCGTCGTTTGCAACGGAATGCTCGCGATTAAATCGCCCGCGCCCTTGATAATATCCGCACCGGACGACGCTATGGACAACGGCACGGTCTTGCTCAGGTCCTTTGCGTCCTCTTTTGTGCGTTTGGCAAGCTCGCTCCAACCGGACGGATAGCCCGACGGGGCGAGCTTGGGCGAGACTTTTGCCGCCTCATTCTGTAAATACTGCGAATACGCGATTGCCTCATTGCGCTCCTTTTCCTCAGCTGCTTTTTTCGCACGCTCGGCATTACCTCGCTCGACCATAAACGCGCCGAGAGTGCTGCCCTCAGTTGTGCCGTCTTGCTTTGTCAACGTTACGGCTCGCGCTCCCGCAGAGCGCGCTCTGCCTGACGCAGGCGCAATCGTCGGACGCATTGCAGGGGCGGGCGTTACCGTCGCCCCCGTTTTGGTGCTGTTCTGCGCGTCTATTTTCTTTTGCAGCGACTTCGCGGAAGCCCTTGCAATATCTATGAGAGCCATATGCGTATCCTCCTACATTCCCGCCCGTCGCAGCTCGCGTTCGATAAGCGCGTATTGATCGGCCGTTATTCTTCCGGAGCTGCGCGCGCTTTCAAGCGCGGCCAGTATTTTATCGAAGTCCGGCGATCCGTTTGCGTTTCTCAGAAACGACACCGCGTCCGGATACTGATTGCCCGCGCCAGAATAAACGGTGTTCAGTATTTTCGCAAAGGACGCGCCGTCGGCGTAGATGTAGTCCTCGTACTCCTCAATAATCGCCTTTCTCTGCGCGTCCGTGGTGTAGCCGTACTCCTTGCCGTATGAGTTAATAAACATCGTCGGCGACATTCCGGAGGCATCAATGTCCGAGAACAGCGTTTCCGGCGTTCTCGCCGCGCTCCCGCCTGACCCGCCCGACGAGGATCCGCCGCTGCTCTTGGCGGCCGCGGTCACGTAGCTCGTTCCGGCGGGTACGCCGAGGATTGCGGCGTCACTCGCTGAGACATAGCCCGTGAGCTGCGAACGCTGTAACGCCTGATTGTACGCGTCCACGCCGCGCGAATACTGCGTCTCGTCGGAATAATTCGCCTGCTCCTGCGCGAGCTGCTGCAACATCAGCTGATACTCCCTGTCGGCCGCCGTGCGCCCGTAGTAGTCGTTGTCAATCCCGCGCGCCTGGTTGAGCGCGTCCATTGAGTAGCCCTGTCTATCGTCGTACACGCCGTAATCGAAGTTGCGCTTGTCGCCGTACTGCATATAGTCGTTCGCTTCGAGACCCGACATCAGACTCACGTCCTGACGGTTCAGCGAATCCTCCGCCAAATACCGCTCGTACGCCTGACGTTCGAGTTCCGGTATCTTGTCGGCGGCCTGCGCGCCGTAGTAGTTGCGCGCCTGATCGGCGACCGCCAGCGCGTACGTGGAGCCGAGGCCGCCCGTCAGCGCGGCGTTTTTCGCGTAGCTGTCGTTGAACGCTATATCCCCCTCGCGCAGATACGCCTTTAAGAACGCCTGATAGCTCGGATCCGTGTTGTAGTCATACTCAAACGGATCCCGGTTAATCACCTGCGCCGCCTCGCTGTTGATTATCGCGTCATAGCGGTTGTTATACGCGGGCGCGACATACGCGTTGCTCGCGAAGCCGTTTACAAGCCCCTGATTAATAGAGACGTTCGCGTCCTCGCGCGGGTGCGTCGCTATATTCCCGCCTGTCGCCGCCGGCGTCGGCAGCGCAGGAGCAGACAGGCCGCCGAGAGATCCGTCATAGCCGCCGTCGTAACCGCCGCTTAAAAGCCCGTTAAATCCGCTCCCGCGCAGAGCGTTATTCGCCGCGTTGTACTGCGCGGCGAGCGCGGCATTCCCCGCCGCGGTAGCTTCATACCACCCCTTTGAGTTCGCGTCAAGCTGCGCCACATACGCGGCCGCCTGCGCGTTGCCGTTATTCGCAAGCGCGCGAATGTCCGCGTCGAGGTATGTACCCTGCGGAACATACGGAGCCGGAGCCGCCGCTGGTGCAGCCGCCGGCGCGGCCGCGCCCGTAGGCGCGCCGAGACCCGATGTATACTTCACTGTTCCCGTTCCGTTCTGCGTCGTAAGCTGGTTCTTTTGCGCTTCCGCCAAGCGGGAAAGCGTCGGATCTGTCGCCGTGAACTGCTTTGCCGCAGACACGAGTACGGGGTTCTCCCAATAGTTTGTCGCCATTTTCTTATCCTCCTAAATCTTGTACGACCGGTTTCCGGAGCCGACCGTGTATTCCCGCGTGAGTGAGTATAATCTGAAATCCCCGACGCCCTCGAACCGCAATCGCAGATAGTCCGCGCGCGTCGGTATCAGCGGGACGTAATAGCTCTGCTTGACCGTGCCGTCCCAGTCCCAGCGTTTCACCCATTCGCCCGCGCTGTCGTACTTGACCCACACCGTCGCCGTCGAGCCGGGCGTCAGCTCGCACCGTATAAGCAGCTTGGGCGCGGTTTTCTTGTTCGGCTCGTTTTCAATGAAGTCCCCGAATTCGCAGAACCACGGGAACGCGGGTTCCGGCGGAAGACCGTCCGGCTCGTTGAATATATCCCCGATGAGGTTTATATCGCCGGCGGCGGACATCATATACAGGTTCTCCGCGTAGAACGCGAATCCGTAAACCTGCGTCTCGTCCTCGATGTGCCACATACCGAGCTGCGCGTCATAGACGTACAGGCGGTAATTGCCGTTGCGGTCCGCCATAGATATGTAGTATTTCAACCCGTCGGAGCCGGCCACGCCGTCCTCAAACCGCTCGTTGCCGAACGCCGCGGTTATAGGCTCCGGTATGCTCCCGCGGTACGCCATCACGCCCACGCGCGAGAGGTAGAAAAGCGTCTCCCCCGCGACGGCGAGGGACTTGTCCGACCCCGCCATTACGCCGAGCGTCGCCAGCGGCTGATAAGCGAAGTTCGACGGCAGATCTCCGTACACCTGATAGACTATCTCCTCCTTGAAGCACAGCACCTGTCCGCGGTACGCGAAGCACGCCGTGAAGTCGCCCTCACTTCCCACGCCCGCCGCCCACGAGCCGGTTTCGTTCACCGCGCCCGTCGACGACACAATCGTGCCGCTGGTCCAGTCGAAAATATTTCCGAGCGCGCTCGCGTAAATCGTGTCTCCCTTGCAGCCCCACAGGCGGTTGTTGTTGTCCGTCAGGTAATCTATGTCCGGCATACTGCGTTTGAGCGTCAACGCCTCGGCAATCGGGAACGGGCGCGTCGAATCCGGAATATAGAAGCTGTTGTCGTAAAAGTACAGCGTCTTTTTGTCCGTACTCATTCCCTGAATTGTTATGGACGCGCGGTTATTCGCGGGAATCGTCGTGTTGCCGCTGATAGAAATCGTGTCGCCTATGCGGAACGGGAACGGATCCCCCGTCGTTTGAAGCGCGTTCTTGTCCGCCGGCACTCCGAGATAAAAGCCGTCATTGTACGCAAATGTCCCCGCCTCGCCGTCATACTCCGCCTCGATGTTCCCGAAGTCGCCCGTCAGAACGTTGTAATACGCCTTGTCGGGGAGGATAACAACAAACGCGCCGAGATGACCGAACGATTTTTTACCGTCGGTGACCTCGCCGCGCGGCAGTCCGTCATAATAGAATTGTCCGTCGGACACCCAGAACAGCCCGTCCCAGGTGCCGAACCCCTGCGGATTCAGAACGGTGCCGTAATGCATTCTGTGAAACCGCGTGGACAGAACGGGATAGTCCTTGCTCGTCAGATTCTTCATATCCCATATCGCGCCGTCCTGCGCGCCCTGCGTGTGGTCCAGTCCCTTGAACTGTACTGTCACGCCGCGCGTCCGTCCGCGCGTATTCGGCATTTGCGGCAATCTCATTTTATTCCTCTCCCTCCGGCGGCGTCAGCTCGCCGAGCTTCGTGTCAATCCCCGCGAGATAATCGTTGATTGTGTCGCCGTCCACGGCGAAATTAACAGGCGTATACGAAATTGTTTCGAGCGCGGTCACGCGACCGGCGAGTGTTGACAGCGCGCCAGCCAGCACGGCTATATCCGCGTCCAGCTCTGCGATAGCCGCGACAAGGTTCGCTTTCGCAACCGTGGGCAACGCCGCGAGATCTCCGATTTTCTGCAACGCCGACTGTGCCATATCCCGCACGGGCGCGACAGTCGATTCGGACATCTCCGGCAGCGTCGTTTCGTTCATATTCCGCACGTCGAGGTGATTCAGCTGATATTCCAAGTCGCGCCGAAGCATAATCTCGTAGTCGATTATCTCACGCAGCAGTTTCCGAATGTCGCCGTCGGCGGTACCGACGGGCAGCACGGAGTTGAAATTGCTTGTCCCGCCCGCCATCAGTCGTAATCGAACTCTATGAACAGCGTGTTTTTAAGCGTCAGCACGGCCGCCTCGATAATCGCGTTCACCTCCGGCACGGTCGCGTCCACGCCGAGGTTTTTCAGCTGTCCGATAACATACGCCTTTCGCTGCTCCGGTCCGTAGCCGAGCGCGGCGGATATCTGCCAAGCCGCCGTGACGAGCGTTTCCACCGTCGCCACGAGCTGTTTTCGCTGTTCTGCGGTTGTTTTCGCCTTTACGAACGGAATGACGTGCGCTGTTATAAGTGCGCCAAAAACGCCGAGAATTGCGACTATAAGCGATATAATTGCTTCTGTCATTGTTAATTCACCCCTTTAATTATCACTATACATTGTCGTTATCGTCATTGTTTATTTTTACGCCGTGCTTGTTTAGGCTCAAATCCCGTGCGCCTGTGAGTGTGAAATAACCGCCCGTGCAGAACCCGCCGAATATTGTGATTACCGAGCGCGTTGTTTCGCCCAAGGGTTCCTTGCCGAGCAGCGACAGCGCAAAATCCATAAAGTACACAATCGGCACGAGAACCATTCCAAAGCAACAAACGAATTTCGAGAATTGCATTTTGCGCTTTTTCTTTGGCTTGCTCATATGTCAACCGCCCGTTCTGGTGCCCACCCGCGAGCTAATCTATTCCACGCTTTTTTATACGATATGCCCGTTATAGCGCACCATTGAGCTAATGTTTGCTTAATACCGCTAATTTCTAAAATCAAATTTGTGCGCCTGTTGTTGTTTTGCTCTTTCATAGTCGTCCAACGGCAATTTGACGGCTCGTAATTGCCGTTATTGTCAATTCGGTCAATGGTCAAATCATCACGATAACCGTTTGCTAACGCCCAATCGCGGAATATTTCGTAGCTTTCACTCCATTCATCGCAGACTGTTATACCTCGACCGCCATAATTATTATAATATGATAAGTTTTTATCTTGGCAGCGTTGCCGGATTTGTAACCAAATATTATGTAGCCTTGGTGGCGTGCTTAGGTGAGTTTTCCAATTATCACCTCTATGTGCATTGCGATAGCAACCACAACTTGTAGACGCTCCTTTACTTAGATTAGATTGTCTGACAATCGTATATTTTCCACAATCACATAAGCACTCATAAGCTCTTGAAATTGTTCCGGATTTGTTTATAATATCGTCTGCGTGTCGAACAACAGTAAGGCGTCCAATTCGTCTACCAATAAGTGGTTGTCCTCTCATTTCAGCAACCCCAACCGTTCAAACAGCGCGGCGAGTTGTTCACGCGACGCGTCGCCCTGCGGGTTCGTGCCGTCAAATAACTTTTGACCTTTTGATGTGTCATAAGCACACACACGCGCCCAAGTGTCCTTTGCCCAGTCGTGCGGCGGTTGCTTTGCAATCTTTTGATTGTAAGTCGCAAACGCTTTTTCAAACATTACGTTAAATTCGTCCTGTGTCATTTCCTCGTCCTCCTTATATTTTGGTCTGTACGCCCCGACAATTTCGGGCATTGTCCGCAGGCGTTTCCGTTTCATCACCGCGCCGCCGTCGTCGTCAGACGATACGCTGGTATTGCCCTCTACCGTGTAGAAGTAATTATCGTCCGTGTCTATCACAATCCCGACGTGGTTCGCGGCGTTGTTGTTGCGCGTTGTCTTGAACTTGTAGAGAATAACGTCGCCCGCGCGAATCTCCGGCGGCGCGACCGCCTGTTTCAGCATTTTTGCCGCGTCGAGAATCGTCTGACACGACGCAGTTCTCGGAAAAAGTCCGTCAACGCCGAGTGCCTGAAAGCAGTACCAAACGAAAACGGCACACCACGGGTAATTATCGCCGACGACGTTCTTCCGATAATACGCGGTATTAAAAACCACGTTATTGCTGTTCGGCGGGTTCTCCTTTATGCCGACATAGCTCTCGGCGATTTTAATCAGGTCCTGAACCTGTCCCATTTCGCACCTCCTCAATTGTCCGTCAGGAAGTTTTGCAGAGCCACCTCGACCTTTAACATTGCGTCGGTGTGGTTACCCTCGCGCAGGTGTCCCGCTATCGCAAGCAGCGCACGCATTTGTATGCGGCTGCTCTCTTTAAGCTCCTTGCTTAACTCCTCCAATGCACTTATGCGCTTGTTGTCGTTGTCGAGTTTAGTTGTGAGAAACCGCAATTGCTTGTCCGCGTCCGCCACTATCTGTTCCTCAACTTCCTTTACTCGTTCGCGCAGTCTCGCCAGCGGCGAATCTTCCTTGTCCTGCCTGATGTTCTTCTTCAACAGGAAGAAAGCGTTTACGCCGCCAATGAGCGCAATGAGAATCCCTATGCCCGCCCAGAGCGCGGTCGTTGTAATCGTCATTTTTTCGCTCCTTTTCATTAATCGTAAATATTTTTTTGCATTTTTGCTTGACATTGTACAGCTTTTTGCTATATAATAGCTATACAACACTAAACACAGGAGGTAATTTTTATGGCAACCGTCACAATCCGAATGGACGACACTCTGAAAAAGCAAGCCGAAACGCTCTTCGAGGAGCTCGGACTGAATATGACGTCCGCCTTTGTTATGTTCGCGAAGAGTGCCGTTCGGCGCAACGGCATTCCCTTTGAGGTCACCGCCAACACGGACCCGTTTTACAGCGAGAGCAATCTGGCGGAGCTGCGCCGCCGTGCCGCCGACGTAAACGCCGGCTTGAATATGTCCGCACACGCGCTGATTGAGGTTAACGATGAACAAGATTTGGCAAGATAACGCGTGGGCGGAATATCTCTACTGGCAGACGCAGGACCGAAAAACAATCAAAAAAATCAACGCGCTGGTGCTTGATATTGAGCGAAACGGTTACAACGGTATCGGCAAGCCGGAGCCGTTAAAGGGTGACCTGACGGGGTGGTGGAGCGTCCGCATTAACGACGTTGACCGGCTTGTTTTCCGCATTAGCGGCACGGCTCCCGAACAGGCTCTCATAATCCTCGCCTGCAAGGGTCACTACGGCGACTAAGCCTAACCCTCCCGCCGCCCTATCGGGCGGCTTTGCTTTTTGCTGCGTTTAGCTCGTTAATCCCACAGCGTTGCAAAGAATAGTCCTTGCAAACGTCACCGCGCTCCCAAGCGCAGCATTTTCAATCCATATTTTTAGAACCCTTGAATTTGCGTCCATTTTCAGCCTGAAATAAGTACCATACGGTCCGTTGCCGCCGGAATAGTACAGCAATGAGACCTGTCCGGTTTTTGCCGCCTTACCCGTAGCATCTACTGAAAATCCACCGGTACAACTTCCTGCCGAAGATGATGTCATATTATTTGCCGCTTGTCCTAACGTGTAGTTAAGAAACATACTTATTGCCATAGGGTTAATAGCTACAACGTCAAAAGGATAGGTGTAAGTAAATGCGGTTGCTTCTGACACCGCCGTCGTCGGTATCGTGAACATATTCGTGGACGAGGCTAACCCACCGCCGCCGGCACTCGGAAAATTACTCACCGTACCCATTATGCGCACCTCGCTTTCGCGAGTTCGCCGTTTAGAGTATTGCGTAGATATTTACGCTTGTCGGGCGCGTCACAAAAGCGTCGTTGACTATCCACACCTTTACCGTGTTTCCAGATATCTTGCAGTTTATTTGAAACAGGTGCGATACGCTGTTTGCCCAAATCAACGCTCCGTTGGAGTGAATGGTGCCGTCTGCCAGTGCGGGTGCGTTCGTTATGAAGGTTATACCAGAAGTAGTTACCGCCACTGACGCTCCGTTCGATACCGTCGCATACTTCACCGCGCCCGCGAATGTCGCGACGGCGGCTGTCGCCTCCGACACCGCTGTTGTCGGGACGGTCAGGGATTGCGTTACGAGAGTGGGAGCTGTACCCCCCCCCGAAATTGGAGATTGTTGCCATAATTATTCCCCTTTCAAGAGATTATTCAGTTTCCTCGGCTTGCAGCGCGGCATACACCTCGGCGCGCCACTTGTCCGGTACCTGCTCGATTGTCATCCGACCCTCGCGGATTGCGCGAACGTAAATCTTGACCATTACAGCTCACCTCCCGCGACGATTTCCGCAAGTTCGATAATCGCGTTCTCGACGTCCTCGATTCGCGCCGTCAGCGGGTCAGTCACCGCCTCCGGCGGCTCCCACGGCGGCGCGGCGGCTGCCGCTTCCTCGGCGGCGAGTTCTGCGGCGTAGCGTTCCTGTTCCGCAGCGTCCCACTTGGCTTTCGCTGCGTTGAAAGCGTCCGTGTCATACTCGACATTGACCAGCACGCCGTCAGTGTTGTGGATTGCTCTGATGAACGGCGCGTACTCCTCCGCGAGTGCTTTCAGCGACGGGTGGACGGTGTCCCAGTCCTCGCCGAGCGTGAACGCGGGAGATAGATATTCGCGAATTGGATTCGGCATTTCGTTGCCTCCTTATCACATTATTGCGGTATACGCAAAGTTACCTATAAACGTGCCGTTTTTATACGGATTCTGATATAGGCTAAATCCGGTTGCCGTGAATTGAATCATAAACACCTGTGGGAATGCGGTTGTGGAGTTTGTTGCGGTACCCGCGAATATCGCCTTGTAAGTATTTAACGGAAGTCCCGTTGCAACTGCGGTCCCTGCTTTGACGGTAGTTGCCACTGTCGGTTGAGCCGAATCAAGCCACGTGATAAACAATATCTTCGGGGTGCCGCCGAGATTAGCCACAAAAGCGTCCACAGAGGAAGAATAGTTCGACGCAGTTAAATTGAAAGTTCCCGTTACCAGCTCCACGCCGGCGGAGCCGCCGCCTTGAAATGTAGGTATTGTCGCCATAATTTACGAACCTCCTAAGCAGATTAACGCAAGCGGTAACGCCATTGACGCGGCGTTTACACACGTTACGGTTATGCTCGTATTGTTCGCCGCGCTCACGTAGCACTGTGCCGCCGCGAACGCTGCGTTTTGCGCCGCCGTAAGCGGTGACGCGGGTCCGACCGTGTTGTTTGCGGACGAAGTGAAATTGAACACAGCACTCGTCGAGCCTGACGGTATCGACGCGGTGTAGCCTTTGGCTGTCGGTCCCGCAGCTCCCTGCGGTCCCGTCGCGCCCGTCGCGCCCGTGGCTCCGGCGGAGCCTGTCGGCCCCTGCGGGCCTGTCGCGCCCGTTGAACCTTGGGGGCCCTGCGGTCCGACTTCGCCCTGAATCCCCTGCGGTCCCGTGTCTCCCGTGTCGCCTTTCGGTCCCTGCGGACCTGTCTGTCCCGTCGCGCCTGTCGCGCCCGTGTCGCCCGCCGGTCCCTGTAATCCGGTTGACCCCTGAATGCCCTGCAAGCCCGTCGGTCCCTGCGGTCCCGTCGCGCCGTCGTTGCCGGGATCGCCCTTTGCTCCGGCGGGTCCCTGCGCGCCTGTCGCGCCCGCGGCTCCCTGCGGTCCGGTTGCGCCTGTCGCACCTGTCGCGCCCTGCGGCCCCGCCACGCCTTGGGGTCCCTGTTCACCCTGCGCGCCCCTCAGCGGTCCGACGTCGTCCCAAGATGTGTTTTCGGCGTTCCAGACGTAAATCGTGTTGCTCGTCGCAGTTCCGACTGCGTAAGCGTCGCCGGCGGCGGGCGACGTTATGGCCGCCTCCAATGCGTCGAGCGTCGCGTACTCGCCGAGGACCTTGAAATCCGCGCCGTCCGTGCCGTCCGTACCGGCGGGTCCCTGTATGCCCTGCTGTCCCTGAACGCCCTGCGGACCTGCGGGTCCCGTCGCTCCGGCGGCACCGGTCAGTCCTGTCGGTCCCTGAATACCGGTCGCGCCCGCGGGTCCCTGCTGTCCCGTTGAGCCTGTCGGTCCCGCCGGTCCTGTCGCACCCTGCGGACCGGTGTCGCCGACGTTTCCCTGCGGTCCCTGCGCACCGGTCTGACCCTGTGTGCCGGACGGGCCCGGCGCGCCTGACGCGCCCGTTGCCCCCGTCGCGCCCGGCGTTCCCTGCGCGCCGGTCTCTCCCTGAATCCCCTGCGAGCCTTGCGGACCCGTCGGGCCTGTCGGTCCCATTGGCCCGACAGGACCTGTCGGTCCCTGCGCACCCTGCGAGCCTGTCGGTCCCTGCGGTCCCGGAGGCCCCTCCGGTCCCACGACGTCAATGTCCGCCCAGGTGCCGCCGATGTTGTCCCAGTAATAGATCGTGTCGGGGTTCAGAATGCGGAACACATCGCCCAGCTTGCCCGTCGGGTGTTCCGCGATGAACGCGTTGTAGTCGTAATACTCGCCGGTGATGACGAACCCTTTCCCCGGCTCGCCCCGAATCGCTTCGAGGAAATCCCGCTCCGTTCCGACATTGCCGTGTTTGAGCCAGATCTGATACGCTGTGATGTAGGGAATCTCGGTTCTGAAACCGTAATCCCCGTATCTTCCGTAAGCCATTATCCTACCCCCCTAAAATAATCCGCGTGAATGTGATGAAGATGTCCGTAAGCCCTGTGGGAGATGTACCCCTGCATAGGCTTGTAGGTGTTCCAGAACCATTTCGTATACTCGCCGAGCGCATTGTTATACATCGTATACGCAAGCTCGTACTTGTCCGTCTCGCCGTTCTGGTGGGATATCATCGAGCGCAGCCAGTATTCGTAGATTTGGTCGTAGGGGAATTTCACAAGCACGTTCCAGTCCATACTCTCCGGATATCTGTACCAAAATTCCGAAACGTCCGGCAATCTCCACACCTCTAACGCGATTTGACCGTCGAGCCGTCCCAGCCATTCAACCTTGCGCTCGGTATCAAAGGCGTTCGGCTCCACGTCGTCGCAGCGTTGTATTATCTGTCCGACCGTGCTTGCCCCGTCGTCGTACACGTCAATTCCCCCCTTGTTGTCGTTGTGCGGGGTTCGGGAGTTGCACCCGATAAGCTCTCCCCCGCGTATGCGCGGCGTCGCCGCCGCGCTGTGTCTATGCTAAGATTTTCGCCAGTGCCTCGCCGCCCAGAGCCGCGTCAATCTCCGCCGCCCTTTCGGCGGTCAGCGACACGATGTCGCCCGCCTTGTGCTTCGTGCCGTATTCCTTGTCCGTGTAGTTTTTGCGGACGACGTACGTCGAAACGACGATTTCCTTTTTATCTGCCATTTACCGCACCCCCTACGCCGTCGGGAAGTCCGCGGCGTTGGTTACGGTCACGGGAATGCTGACCGGAATAAGACCCGCAGGCGTGAACGCCGCCGCGCCGGGGACGCCGCCCGCGATCGCGTAACGCCAGTCCACAAAGCCCGCGCGGTACATTCCGCGCCCGAAGTAGACGTACGCGTCCTTGTCCTCGTCGCGCTTGTTCGTCAGTGTCAGCGGTTTCCAGTCCACGAGGACGGCCGCGTCCGCTTCCTGCAAATAGGTGCTGTCCACGAGGAACCACGGCTTGGTCGCGCCCGTGTAGCGGTACAGATACGGGTCAATGATGACGTTCCAGCGTCCGTACTGCCAGTTGAACGCGTCGCGGTTGTCCGCCGCAAAGCTTCCGGGCGAGCCGACGGCCGCGAACGCCTTGCGCTTCATTCCGCCGTCGTTGCCGATGACAATCGTGTCGAAGTTCATTCCGAGCAGATTGTGTCGGTCCCCCTCGAAGTTCTGTCCAGCCGCTTCGACGTAATCGATCGTGTCCATAGTCAGGTCGTCGCTGCCGACATTCGACTGCACGAACGCGGGGTCGAGCTTGCTCGGATGCGCCGCCGAGAACAGCGGCTGGCCGTCGGCCGTCGTCAGGTCCATTGCCGTGGTGCCGACGTTCACTGTGCTTTGACCCTGCAACGCGGAGCCGTAGAGCAGACCGAGCTGTTTCTTGCGCGTCGTGATATACGCGTTTGCGAACTGGCGCGCCTTGGACGTGATGATGTGCGTGTGTTCAAACTCCACATCTTCCGACGCGATTACGAGTTTCTTTGTGTATTTGAGAAACTCAATCTTTTTCGCGAACCCCGCGGAGAATTCGTCCGCGTTTGCGTCCTCCAACGGAGCCGTCGGCTCGAAGTCGTCAAGCGAGGACACGGAGCCGAAAGCGACCTCCGCGTCGCCCTTGCCCTTAATGCGCTTGAAGAGCTTGAAGATGTTCTCCTCGTTGTCCTCCGCGCCGAGCTTTTGATCCACGATACTGCGGATCGCCGCGTCGTACCGACCGAAGAGAATCCCCTCGGATTTTCCGCCTGTGATAAGCGGTGTAGAAATACCGGGCATAATTTTTCCTCCCCCTAAATGTCTTTCGGAACAGCCGTAAAGCGTCCCGTGATTGTGTCGCCGACCGCGCCGGTACCCGTGAATGCCGTGACTTCAAAGCTACCCGGCGTCGCCGAGAGGCCGAGGCCGTCCGCCGTGACCGACAGGGCTTTTCCGACTGCGGGGCTTGCGACCGCCGCGTTGAGCTTTACGAAGTATTCCGTTTCGAGGTTAACCCTCGCGACGGGGATTAGCGCGCCGCCGGAAACGCCGCGCACGCCGTCCTGCGCGCCCGCCGCGACCGTGCCGTCGAACAGGCTGACATAGGGCGGCGTTGTCGTTGCAGCCGCCGTCAGGGGCGCGACGTGACCCGTCGCGTCAACCGTGAGCAGCTGGCCCTTGACGTATGTGCCGGCGGCGGCGTTCTTCTCCGTCGCGCCCGGCAAGCTGAGGAAATCCGTCCTCGCGTATTTGAATCCTGCCATATTGTTTATCACTCCAATTTGTTGTATTTGAGATAGCTCTCTCGAAGCTCGCTCTTGTTTTTGATTTCCGGGTGGATCTCACTCCACCAGTTAAGCTCCGACTGCGGAACGTGTATCTCCGCCGCCGCGCTCTGCGCCTTGGGGGTGCCGAGGTGTGATGTGCTGTTCGCCGTGCGAACGCCCTGCTGAAACGCCGCCGCCGACTTTGTACCCGCGATTTTGTCCGTGTACGTCAGCTTATACGCCTCCGCGAGGGTCAGTCCGCGTTCGATGTAAGCGCGCATTGCGTCGCCCTTTTCGAGTGCCAGCACGTCGCCGACGCTCTTCACGTTCGGCTCGTACTGCTTAATCTCGTCAAGCTCCGCCTTTACGCGGGTGTCGAACGCCTGCCGCCTAAGAGCCTCCTGCTGCGCCTTTGTCGCCTGAATAACACCGCCAAGTTCCTGCATTAGCGGCGTCTGTTCGAGCAGCGTTTGAAGCACCGCCGGTGTCAGCTCGCCGTTATCCGCCGCCGTCTGCGCCTGTCGGGCGCGGAGCTGCGCGTTGTACGCGTCGAGCTTGTCCGCGTCGTTCACCGCCTGTCCGTTTTCGTCAAACAGACCGAGTGCGGCAATCTTCGCGTTCGTTTCCACAATCGCCGCCGCTCTCGCGCGGCTCTCAATCTCCGCGACCTCCGCCGCCCGCCGCCTCGCGGCGTTTTCGTGCCGCTCCTCGTCGCTCATCGGTGCCGCGCCGCCCGCCGGCGGGGTATCTGATTGCTCCGGTTCGTCTGCGGGTTCGGCGGGTTCCCGCCCGTTTTCGCCTGTGTCGCCGTCCGGCTCGCTCTCCGAGGCGTCCGCGTCGTCGGGCATTGTCAGCCCCAGTTCCGCGAACAGCTCGGCGGTACCCTCGTCATAGATAGGCTCGATTGCATTGTTTTCGTCCATAGTTATTTTCCTTTCCCATTTTTTCCCTGTTGGTGGGTAATTGTTTTATTGCCGACGCTATTTGCTCCCCCTGCCGGAGCCGCCCGTGCGGAGGTCTTTTCCGCTCACGACCGTAACCGCGCGCTTCGTGTCCTTTTTTTGCAGGTCGCTCTTGACTTCCTGTCCGCCGCTCTGATTGATTTTGCCCTCAAAAACTCTTTTGCCCTTAGCCATTTTCTTGTCCTCCTTTCCTCTGACCTCAGCCGTTTTCCCTGTGCTGACGGGTAACGCCCCTCGCGGCTGTATATCAATCCAGTTCGGATATCGCCTGTTTCAGTCCGTCGTCCG
>JAISJC010000090.1 GCA_031261745.1 Oscillospiraceae bacterium | reverse complement strand
TTATCCGAGGAGTTATGCGAGTTGCTGACAGACGCGGCGAGGCGGCAGGACATAACATTGGAGGACGCGGTTGAAACCGCGCTGAACAACTACGTAGATATGTTTGACAGCGTAACGAGTGCAGCGATTGACCCCGAAATTGAAGCGCGTCTGATGGGTTTCGTATTTGGTGAATCCACACGTTCGCAAAGGAAAGGCGAGATAATTGATTTATCCGCGGTCCGCGCAAAAATGGCGGAAAAACCGAGTGGCAGGGAGTGAGGTATAATTTTGGACAAATTTTGAGTTTGGTATTGTAATAAGCGAAAAAGATGGTAAAATAAGAATGTGAGGCCATCAAAAGGGCCGCAGCGGTCGCAAGGTGCTGGAACACCTTACGACGAAAGTAGGAGAGCCGTAAAACCCAACACCTACAAACACGAGAATACTCTCGCCGCCGCAGCATTATAAGTATATCCTATTTTAATCGGATTTACAAGATGTTATATGCGGTAAATATGAGAACCGTGGAAAACGCTAATAAATCATAAGGCAAAGGCGCGTAGGTGGAAACCGGACGGAGGTCCGTTCTCCCTGCGCGCCTTTTTGTTGGTCTCCGGAAAAACAGTATAGGAGAACTACAATGAAAAAAACATCAGTTAAACGCACACTCATATCCGCACTGCTCGTACTGGCGGTAATTCTCAGTATGTCGATTCCCGCTTTGGCCGCTGTCAGCGAGGAGACGACCGCAGCCGCATATCTCGTACAAAAAGGCATCATGTTCGGCGATGAAAAGGGCAACCTCAATCTGAACTCCGGCTTGACCCGCGCCGAGCTTGCCACGTTGATTGTCAGGGTCAACGGCGTCGAGGCCGAATGGAACAAGAACCCCGGCAAGAAAGAGGTCATCATTAACAACTTCAACCGGTTCAACACTTTCCGGGATATGACAAACCACTGGGCGATTCCGTATGTCGAATATTGCCGCATCAACGGTCTTATGGCCGGTTACAGTACGACGGAATTCGGCCCCAATGGCCCTGTGAGCTCCAAGCAGATTTGTACGCTGATGCTCCGCTGGCTCGGCTTACCGGATACAAAGGATGCGGATTGGAGCTATGACACCGCGATTGCAAAGGCAAAGGCTATCGGCATTGCTCACGATTCCGTTGTTGACGCGCCGACAATCCGCCGCGGTGATATGGCGATTATCATTTACCGCGCGATGTTGAAAAAGGGTGATAGCGGTACTGTTGAACCTACTGATGGGAACCCATTCAGCGGTTATGATTATTCACAGGAAGCAAACCCTGCAATATTTGGAGGGCTGTTGACACGCGAGCTTTATAATTATTTGCGCACGCAGATTGTCGAGGAAAACGCTGTATTGGAAAAATTGAAGAGCGGCCAGATTTCGGCCTTTCAGTTAAAATACCAAGCATCATCAGATGAGTGGTTTAAGATATACACCCTTCTGCGTACTGTTCCTGATTTCTACAACATTGGTGCTTTTGGTGGCAGTACAACTTCAGAAGATAAGTTTTCCATAAGATATTACGATAAAGCAACAAAGCCATATTCAGTCAATATAAAACTTTCTAACGATGCCGAGCAAAAAGTACAAGAATTCCTAAAGACACTCACAGGGCTTTCTGGTTTTGAAAAATTTGACCGTATAGGAAAATTGATTGGTAATAATATAGCGTATGATGAAATGAAGGGCAAAATAAGACAAGACCTTACAGATTCGGCTGAAAGTTTTCTCAATTCGTTTTTTACTGTCGGCACCAAAGGTAATTGTATGTACTACGCTTATACTTTCAACTATCTTTGCTATCGAGCAGGATTTATCTCAATGTCTCTTATGGGTAGAAATCACGAATGGAATATCGTGTTCGTGGATGGTAAATGGTGGGGCTTTGATGGTATCGGTGGTTTAGAAAGCAACAACGGATACAGACAATTATCTGAATCATTTGAAACACATACTGTCTCGGGCGTCCAAAAGGATAAGAATCCTGAAGCAACACGATTTATTCAAGAACTCCTTGTCCCCGGTTCGACAAAAGGCAATAACTATGATATCCCGTATGGTCAAGCAAAGTCAAAGACGCAAGGAACATCCGCCAGCACCTCGACTAACAGTAATACCAATACTGACGCTACACCTTCCGCTCCCGCGACCACAACTGACAATCCCGACTCCACTTATTGGAACGGGCTGGCAAAGGTTCCCGCAGTGGTTGGTTTGACAGAGTATGATGCAAAGCTCGCCCTTGTCGCTGCCGGCTTCCAAGTTGAAACAAAAAGCGTGATTACATCAAACACCCCTGAAGGCGCAGATATCGTGGGCGTCGGCAAAGTGTACACGTCCTCAATCGTCGGCGGCGCGCAGATGAAAAACGACGGCTCGCTATGGGCAGAGAAAGGTACAAAGGTCGTTATCTATGTAAACGCGGGATAATGGCAATAAGCAATAAAATATGGCAAGGTCCGGAGAATTCCGGGCCTTTGCTTTTGTCCTGGCGGGTTCCCAAATATAACCGGCTATGCTATTTACAAACTGGACCTCAAGCCACAAAGAAAAAGAAACCAAAAGGCCTTCTGACA
This sequence comes from Oscillospiraceae bacterium, assembly GCA_031261745.1. Taxonomy (GTDB): domain Bacteria; phylum Bacillota; class Clostridia; order Oscillospirales; family Oscillospiraceae; genus JAIRRO01. The sequence continues at coordinate 22,401 of JAISJC010000090.1, read as the reverse complement.
TACTGCATACATCTAAAATTCAGGAGGTTATTTAATGTTTAACGATTACAAGGACGTTGTGACCGTCGAGGAGCTGGCTGAGATGCTGAAAATCGGACGCAATACGGCCTACGAGCTTGTCCGCGCGAACATCATTAAGAGCGTTCGCGTCGGGCGGAGCATTCGCATAGCAAAGGCCGCCGTCATCGCATATCTGACGGAGTGCGAAGACGCCGTCAGATTAAATTAGTATTGAAATTCCGTCGCGCGTGAGGTAAAATGGGAGTACCCAATTACCACGCGCGCGGCGGGGAAAGGAGTCAATAATGCCTACAAAGAAGGCAAACCACCGCCGCGGAAATAAAGAAGGCTCAATTTACAAGCGCAAGGACGGAAAATGGAGCGGACAGGTACTGCTCGGGTACAACGAACTCGGTAAGCCAATCCGCAAAACCTATTACGGCACAACGCGCGAGGAAGTTGCACAAAAGGTCAACGGAGCGGTGTATCAGGTGTTTTCAGGGACGATACAGCCGAACGCGCGCAAGGTTCACGTCAAGGAAATGCTCGAAGAATACCTGTGGACATTCAAAAAGCCCGCCGTTGCGGACGTAACTTTCGACTGGTACCGCGGTATCTGCGACAATCATATCACGCCGAACATCGGGAATCTTGTCATTAACGAGATGGCGTCTGCGGACATTCAAACGCTATTGAATATGCTGCACGGTCAGAAAAAGCTGTCGCAACGCGCCGTAAAAGCCGTGCGCGACCTGCTAAATCAGGCGTTTAGTCACGCGCTCGAAGTTAATCTCGTTGAGCGGAACCCCGTAACCGGCACTAAAATCCCGAAAGTGCCACGCGCTAAAGGCGACGATGATAACGCAAAGGTCATAACCGTTGCCGATAGAACAAAAATCCTTGCAGCCACGGACGGCGACCTGCGAATGAAAACCGCGCTGACCGTGCTGATGTTCACCGGAATGAGAATCGGAGAATTCCTCGCGCTGACGTGGGGCAATGTGGACTTCCGGAACGGCGTCATCACGATTGACCGTGCGCTAACGAGCAAGTGTGAGTACGACGATGAACACAACCTCACGAGCCGCACAACAATCGTTGGTGCCACTAAAACACAATGCGGTACGCGAAAAATAAAAGTATCGCCAATAGTGACCGATGTTCTAAAAGAATGGCGCGAGGCATTACCGAACCACCTCCGTTCCCCGGTGGAGCACAATGTACTCGCTCCGAGCACTGTAGTGTTCCCGAATGACCTTGGGCAAATGCGGACCTACTATGGCTTTCGCACGACCTACCGCCGATTTATGACCGAAAAACAACTGCCGCCGTACACGCTCCACAGTTACAGGCACACGTTCGCGACAATGCTGCTCGAAACGGGGACGAATCCGCGCGTCGTACAAAAGCTCCTCGGTCACGCCGACATCGAAACGACGCTCGGAATATATTCTCACGTGCTACCGGAAGTTTTCGACGGAGTTGCGGACACGCTCACGGGAGTGTACACCGAGATGACGAAAAAGGGTGCAAAAAACACCGTTTCGACTTAGTGCCACAGTGGATAGCGGGAATATTTGCAGTAAATCGCGCTAAAAACTCAAATTTACTGCAATTTTACTGCAAATGTACCCGATTTACTGCAAATATACTGCAAATAAGCTAACATATAGCGGTACAGCGAGGTACGGAACGGGAGTGCAATGGGGCAGCAAAAAACCTTGCAACACTAAGGTTACAAGGCTTTACGAAGGTGGTCCGGGCGACTGGATTCGAACCAGCGGCCCCTTGCTCCCAAAGCAAGTGCGCTACCAAACTGCGCTACGCCCGGATACGCGCATTATTCTACCACAAAAAAATCGCTATTGCAAGTCCCGAAAATTAATTGTATAATAGCAAAATAAATACACAAACGGAGGGAACTGCTATGGCGCGACGCGATAAGGAAAATTACTATCTTGACATTGCCGAAACTGTTTTGGAGCGCAGCACCTGTATGCGGCGAATGTACGGCGCGATTATCGTGCTGAACGACGAGATTGTTTCCACGGGCTACAACGGCGCGCCGCGCGGGCGCAAGAACTGCATCGACCTCGGTCATTGTCTGCGAGACACGCTCGGCATTCCGTCGGGAGAGCGTTACGAGCTGTGCCGCAGCGTCCACGCAGAGGCAAACGCGATTATCTCGGCGTCCCGCCGCGATATGATCGGCGCGACGCTGTACCTCGCGGGGCGCAACGGCAAAACCGGTGAATTGCTGACGGACACAACGGCCTGCTCGATGTGCCGCCGCCTGATTATCAACGCGGGCATTACGAAGGTCGGGGGCCGCGTCGGCGAGGACGAATATAAAATCGTCCACGTCCGCGACTGGATTTTCGGCGACGACTCGATTTCATTGACGCTGTAAAGTGAAAAATTCGGGAAATAAAGCAAAACCGCGCCGCCTTTGCAGGCGGCGCGGTTTCATTTTGTCTTTTAGCCCAGCGCGTCAATCAGCGCGGGGATTACCTTGTACAGGTCGCCTACAATACCGTAGTCCGCAACCTCAAAGATCGGCGCGTTGTCGTTCTTGTTGATTGCGACGATGTAACCGGAATTCTGCATACCGGCGAGGTGCTGAATCGCGCCGGAAATGCCGCACGCAAAGTAGATCGTCGGCTTGACGGTCGTTCCCGTCTGCCCGACCTGGTGCGAGTGGTCAATCCAGCCTGCGTCAACGGCCGCGCGTGAGGAACCCACGACGCCGCCGAGCTTGTCGGCGAGCTGCTTGATGAGCTTGAACCCGTCCGCGTTGCCAAGACCCGCTCCGCCGGAGACGATAATCTTCGCGTCGGTGAGCGAAACCTGCTCGGTCAGCCCTTTGACGATTTCGAGAACCTTCGTGCGGATGTCGCCGTCCTTGAACTCGACCGTAAGCTCAATCAGCTCGCCCTTGGCTCCCGCCTTTTTGACGGGCTTCTCCATAACGCCGGGACGCACGGTCGCCATTTGCGGGCGGTGCTTCGGAATCAGGATTGTCGCCATAAGGTTTCCGCCGAACGCGGGACGCGTCTGTTGCAGCTGCTTGTTTTCCGGGTCAATTTCGAGCTTCGTGCAGTCCGCGGTGAGTCCGGTGCCGCACTGAACCGCGAGGCACGGGCCGAGGTCGCGTCCGACGTGCGTCGCACCGAGGAGGACGACTTCGGGCTTGTACTTCAAAATTGCCTCATAGATCGCCTTGTTGTACGCGTCGGTGTTGTAGCTCTTCAATTCGGGATTGTTCGCGTAATACACCTTGTCCGCGCCGTACTCGAAAATCTCATTCACGAGGTTGTCCACCTTGTCGCCGCAGAGAACGGCGGCGAGTTTGCAGCCGATTTCGGCCGCGAGACGCTTGCCTTCACCGAGAAGCTCAACAGACACTTTCGCAAGTTCGCCGTCGCGCTGCTCCATAAACACCCAAACGTCGTGGTACAGGGAGATGTCAACCTCACCCTTCTTGTCCTCCTGCACGTTCTCAATCGCCTGGAACGGGCAGACATCGACGCACGTACCGCAGTTTGTGCATTTCGGGCCGATGTTCGCGATCTTTTCAATCATTGTGATCGCGTCAAACGGGCATTCCTTTACGCATTTTGTGCAACCTTTGCACTGATCCTTTATAATTTTAACAGCCATTATTCTGCTCCTCCGTTATATAACGTGCAGCTCTTGCAGTTTGCCTACAAGAGTTGCCGCCATCTCCGTGACGGTTCCCGCGAGCATCTCGCCCTTGCCCTTCGGGGCGGGCGCGAAGCTGCGAAGAATCTGCGTCGGAGACGCTTTCAAGCCGCAATCCTCGGGCTTGAGGTTTACGTTGTTTTCGTCCCAAATCTTGATTTCCGCCTTGTAGGCGTCCTCAATGCGCTCAACGCTCATATAGCGCGGCGTGTTGAGTTCCTTGACGGCGGTGAGCAGAACGGGTGTTTTCACCTCGATGACCTCGTAACCGTCTTCAAGCTGACGCTCGACGATAACAGAGCCTTTTTTAATCTCGCGGATTTTCTGCACATAGGTGACGGACGGGATGCCGAGACGCTGTGCCGTCTGCGGACCGACCTGCGCGGTGTCGCCGTCGATTGCCTGGCGGCCCGCGAAAATGATGTCAAAATCGCCGATTGCGCGCACGCCCGCGGCGATCGTCGTTGAGGTTGCGCACGTGTCCGCGCCGCCGAAGGTGCGGGACGAGAGCAGGTACGCGTCGTCCGCGCCCATTGCAAGACACTCACGCAGCATATATGTCGCCTGCGGGGGTCCCATTGACAGGACGGAGATCGTCGTGTCGGGATTCGCATCCTTCAATTGGAGAGCCGCTTCAAGCGCGTTCGCGTCGTCGGGGTTCAGAATGGACGGCACGCCGTCGCGGATAAGGGTACCTTTAACGGGGTCGATTTTGACCTCGTTCGTATCGGGGACTTGCTTCGCGCAAACAATAATTTTCATAATTTCAAACTCCTTATTTCTTCAACAGCGCGGCGGAAATAACCATCTGCTGAACCTGCGAGGTACCCTCGAAGATGGTGAACACGCGGCAGTCGCGATAGATGCGCTCAACCTTGTATTCCTTGATATAGCCGTAGCCGCCGTGGATTTGAACGGCCTTGCCCGCAATCTCATTACAGATTTCCGACGCATAGTACTTCGCCATAGACGCGGCGACACCGGCCTCGGAGGAACCCGCGTCTTTGAGCTGCGCGGCGCGGTAGACAAGCTCTTTCGCGGCTTGCAGCTTCGTCGCCATATCGGCAATCATAAAGCTGATAGCCTCAAAGTCGGCGATGCGCTGTCCGAACTGCTTGCGCTCCTTGGAATACTTAATCGCTTCGTCGAGCGCGCCCTGCGCGACGCCGATGGACATTGCGGCGACACCGATACGTCCGATGTCGAGCGTTTTCATCGCGTTCTGGAAGCCGCGGTTCTCCTCGCCGAGCAGGTCGTCCTTATGTACGCGGACATCTTCGAGAATGATGTCGCTCGTCGGGCAGCCGATGATGCCCATTTTGTGTTCCGCCTTGCCGCAGGAAACGCCGGGGAGCTTCATATCGACGATAAACGCCGAAATTCCGCGCGAACTCTTTCCCTGTGACGGGTCGGTTTTAGCGTAGATAATCGCCCAGTCGGCGACGGGAGCGGTCGTGATAAACGTTTTGCGCCCGTTGAGGACGTAGTAGTCGCCGTCCCTGACGGCGGTCGCGCGCGTGCCGCCCGCGTCGGAGCCGGCCTCCGGCTCGGTAAGTGCGAACGCCATAATCTTCTCACCCGTCGCTATGGGGGGGAGATACTTTTTGAGCTGCTCCGGCGTGCCTGCGAGCATCAGCGGGCCGCCGCCGAGCGAGTTCGGGGCCGAAACCCAGATGTCCGTGACCGCGCTTACGCGTCCGAGCTCTTCAAGTACGATAACGTACGAGATGTAGTCCGAACCCTGACCGCCGTACTCTTTCGGGGTCTTGATTCCGAAGAATCCCGCCTTGCCCATCTTGGCAAGCAGCTCGGTGGGGTATGTGCCTGTTTCCTCGATTTCATCGAGAACCTCTTTTGTCAGCTCTGTTTCCGCGAAGTCGCGGGCGAGCTTACGAACGAGGTCGTGCTTTTCCGAAAAAATCATTGCTTTCCTCCTGAATATTACTTTGAAGCGCGGCGCATAGACGCACTTTTTGACTATGACTACATTATAAAACCTTTCCTGAAAAATTACATCATTTTTTTTCGTACTTTTTCTTGATATTCTGCGTAATTTATGCTACACTTACTACTCAATAGTACGTAATAATGCGTATTCGGCAAATAATGAGAGGAGCAAGCTGTATGAGTTCGACGCTTTTTGACTACGAGTGGCAGTTTCTGATTCAGATGATCTCGCGCGTAAACTATTCCGACACGTATGTGAACACGTGTAACACGCTGTTGCAGCAGATGAAAACGCTGATTCCTTTCCAGAACGGCGTCGTCTTTCAGTCGAGCCGCGAGAACGGCGATGTTCGTCTCCGAAGTCCGGTGACAACGGAGGCGGTCAATGACGAACAGGACCACGATTTCTTCACGCGCGGCAACTATCCCCATTGGAACGAGTTCATAATGGCACCGTACAGCATCGTTTTTCGCCAGTCCGACATTATCCCGACGACGAAGTGGGAAAAAACCCGCGTCTATCGCGAGGTCTGGCAGCCGAAGAACAATTACTGGGGGCTGTTCGTGTCGCTCGTTTACAAGGATTGTCCGCTCGCCGTCCTCGGCTTCCTGCGCAGTCGTTCGGATGAGGATTTTTCCGCGCGCGACATCTATATACTCAACGCGCTGAAAGATCCGCTTGAACGCAAATTCTACGCCCTGTTGCAAACCGACAAGCAGAGCAACCGCAACGCGTTGCAGGACGGCATCGCCAAGTCCGCCGCGCAATACAACCTCACAAAGCGCGAAACGGAAATCGTGCTGCTAAACTGCGCCGGCAAATCGAGCGAGGATATGTGCAAGCAGCTGTTTATCACCCACGCCACGCTGAGCAAGCATCTGACAAATATCTACGCAAAAACAAAGGTGCGGAACCGCACTCAGTTATTCGGACTTTTTTCAAAGAATATTTAGGCTTGCGTATCGTCAAAATATGTGTTATAATCCCGAATTGTGCAACTAAACAAACTACAATACCATAAAAAGGAGTTACTGATATGTCTAAGGAATTAAAGGGCAGCAAGACCGAGGCAAACCTTCTCGCGGCATTCGCCGGCGAGTCTCAGGCGCGCGTTAAGTACGGTTACTACGCGTCACAGGCGCGCAAGGACGGTTACGAGCAAATCGCGGACCTCTTCCAGCTCACGAGCGACAATGAAAAGGAACACGCGAAAATCTGGTTCAAGCTCCTGCACGACGGAAAAGTTCCCGACACGCTGAAAAACCTCAACGACGCGGCCGCGGGCGAGAATTATGAGTGGACCGATATGTACGCCGGTTTTGCGAAAACCGCGCGCGAGGAGGGTTTCGACGCTATCGCGCTGAAATTCGAGCAGGTCGCCGCGATTGAAAAGGAACACGAGGAGCGTTACCGCAAGCTCGCCGCGAGCGTCGAGGACGGCGTCGTGTTCACGAGCGCGGGCGATGCGATTTGGATTTGCCAGAACTGCGGTCACATCGTCGTCGGCAAGCAGCCGCCTGAGGTATGCCCCGTCTGCTCGCACCCGAAGGCGTATTTTCAGCTCCGCGCGGAGAACTATTAAACAAAATTTCTTAATATAGTATATCGGAGGATAACAGTGAACAGTCCAAAAGAAGTAGCGCAAAATTATATTGCCATCGGTGTAGGAAAGACAAAATTATCGGCGGGCAGAATGCTCGTTCTCGCGATTCTCGCGGGTATGTTTATCGCCCTCGCCGGTGTCGGCTCGACAATCGCGTCGGTCACGGTCGCCAACGCGTCCCTCGCCAAGTTAATCAGCGCGGCGGTGTTCCCGACCGGCCTCGCGATGGTTCTCGTTGCGGGAAGCGAATTATTCACGGGCAACAGCCTGCTGATTATCCCCGTGCTTGAAAAGCAGGCGAAGGTCAGCGCAGTTCTCCGCAACTGGTTCTTTGTCTACATAGGCAACCTCATAGGGAGCATTCTGGTCTCGGCTCTCGCCGTTTACGGCGGGACGTTTGACCTGTTCTCGAACGCGGCTGCGGCTGCCGTAATCAAAACAGCGGCGGCTAAGGTCACGCTCTCGTTCGGCGACGCGCTGCTGCGTGGCATTCTCTGCAACTTCCTCGTCTGCATCGCCGTCTGGATGTCGTTTGCCGCGAAGGACGTCGTCGGCAAAATCGCGGGACTGTACCTGCCGATTATGCTCTTCGTCGTGTCCGGCCACGAACACAGCGTCGCGAATATGTACTACATCAGCGCGGGTCTGTTTGCCGCGAAGAACCCGACATACGCCGCCGCGGCGACGGAGGCGGGCGTGAACCTCTCGAAGCTCTCGTGGGGCGCGATGTTCGGCAGCAACCTGCTGCCCGTAACAATCGGCAATATCATCGGCGGACTCGTTCTCGTCGGTGCCGCGTACTGGTTCGTATACCTGAAAACCGATAAAGATAAGAAGGCAAAATAGCATACAAATCAAATGAAACGCCCCGCAGGTTCTCACCTGCGGGGCGTTTTTTGCTTATACGCGCAGCCGCTCAATCGCCGCTATAAACCTCGGCTCGCTGCGGATTGCGTCAAATTTCGCGTCGTCAAACTCCCGTATTCGGGTCTCGCCGAGGGTTCCCTCACCGAGCTTCGTAACCGCCTCACCGTCGTCGTTCGTGTCGTAGATGACGTAGTTAACCGTGTGCGTGAGGTCGAACTTCGTCCAGCCGTCCACAATTTTCTCGACGCAATCGAGCGACTTTTCAACGTCGCCGAGGCGCAGATATTCGTCAACGAGGGCCATATTGTAGCCGATGTACTTCTTCTCCTCGGCAAGGCCGTCCAATGCCCTGTCCACGGCGGAGGAATGCTGAATCTCGTCGAGGTATTTACCGAATTTCAGCATCTCGAAGTAATCGCCGTCGCGCTCCGTTCCCATCTCGCGCCTGCGGTTTCTGATAATTTTGAGTGCGTCGCCGACGCGCAGGAGGTAATTTTGCAGCGCGATAACGTGCGGCCGGATAAACTCCCGCTCCGCGCGCTCCGCGTCATACGTTCCCGCGTTGCGCCTGTACGATATATCGGCGATATGCTCTTTAAGCATTAACTCATTCAAATCGTACACTTTCTCCGCGTACTCGTTCGCCCTGTCGAGGTCGCCGATTTCGGCGGACAGCAGGGCGATTTTTCTGATTGCGCTTGCACGGAACCAGTCGTCCGTACATTTCGTAAGGACGCGCTCGGCGATTTTTATGGCTTCCTTTTTCGCGCCGTCGTCCTCGTCACTTCGCTGCGACAGTAAGTCCGCGTATTCGAGCTGCACGCCGTAATTGTTCGGCATATCGCGGGCGAGGTCGCGCCAAAGCTCGGTGATTTCACGGTGGTAGACGTTGAACGGCGTCGTCACTAACAGCTTTTCGCGCGCCTCCTGCAACCGCTTTTCGGCGCGAACCGCGTCCATTCCGAGCAGCTCGTCAACGGTTGTGTCGAAGAACCCCGCAATCGCGGGCAACTGCATAATGTCCGGATAATTCTCGCCTCGCTCCCACTTCGACACGGATTGCGCCGTCACGCCGAGGTATTCCGCAAGCTCCTCCTGTGTCACTTCGCGCGTTATTCGCAGGTGTTTCAGGTTTTCGGATATTTGAATATTCATTTTTGCACCGCCTTTCTGTTATCAGTATAGCGCGTCCGAAAGGCGATTACAATGACGCAGTTCGCGCCGCAACTGACGCAATAGTTGATTTTATCACGGGACGTCGGGGACGCCGTCCCCTACTTCATTTCAACTCAACAATCGTGACGCCTATTTCGCCCTCGCCGTAGCGGCCGAGGCGGTAGTTTTTTACGGAGCTTTCGCGTTTCAGCGACTGGTGAACGGCTGCGCGGAGCGCGCCCGTCCCCTTGCCGTGGATAATCGTCACGCTCTCCAAATGCGCCATCCGCGCGGAGTCGAGGTATCGCTCCAAGACCGCAACCGCCTCGTCGGACTGCATTCCGCGCAGGTCCAGCTCCGCCGCAACCGACGCGCGCAGCCCGACGGGAACCGACGGCGCGGTCGCCGCTCCCCCGCTCTTTTTGGGCTTTTTCGCGTTCTCGGCGAGGCGCACCTCGTCGCGCTTCGCGGTGATTTTCATTGACCCCGCCTGCAATTCCAGCGTGTTTCCGTTCACGGAAATCACGTCCGCGAGCGTGTCGAATTTCAACAGCCGCACCGTGTCCCCCACGCGCGGCTCACGCGCGTCCGGCGTGTCGTCAATCTGCCGCGTGTCGCCCGACGCGCCGTCCATCTCGTTCAGTTCGCGCAGGATATCCGGCACAGCCTCGTTGATGCCCGATGTTTCGCCCTCCTCGCGCGCGGCTCGGCGCAGCTCCCGCAGTTCCTCAATAATCGCGTCCGCGTGGGCGCGCGTTTCGTCCAGCAGCTTGCGCGTTTCGCGCCGCGTCTGCTCCGCGAGCTTCTCCTTGTCGCGCTCCAATTCCGCGCGGTACTTCTCCGCTAATCGTGAGTCGCGCTCCGCCGCCGCGCGGAGCTTATACGCCTCGTCGCGGTCATTTTCCGCGTCGTGGCGCGCTTTTTCGAGGTGACCGACGGCCTCCTCAAAGTTCGCTGTTTCCGTCGAAACGCGTTTCCCTGCATCGTCTATGACCGATTTCGGCAGCCCAAGACGCTCCGATATCGCGAACGCGTTGGATCGCCCCGGCACGCCGATTAACAGGCGGTATGTCGGCCGCAGCGTCTCCACGTCGAACTCGCACGACGCGTTTTCAACGCCGTTCTGCGACAGCGCGTAGGTTTTCAGCTCCGAATAGTGCGTCGTCGCCGCGACGAACGCGCCGCGCCGCCGCGCGTACTCGATGATTGAAATCGCGAGCGCGGCTCCTTCCACGGGGTCGGTTCCCGCGCCCAGCTCGTCGAACAGCAGCAGCGTGGCGGGTTCGCACTCGCCCAAAATCTTGACGATGTTCGTCATATGCGACGAGAACGTGGACAGCGACTGCTCAATCGACTGCTCGTCGCCGATGTCGGCGAGAATTTTCTCAAAAACCGGCATTCGGCTGTCGCTCTCGGCCGGAATGTGCAGCCCGCACTGCGCCATCGCGCAGAATAAGCCGAGCGTCTTTAACGCAACCGTCTTGCCGCCCGTGTTCGGCCCCGTGATGACGAGCGTGTCGAAGTCGCCGCCGAGTTTCAGATCCGTCGGAACGGTCTTGTGCGGCTCCAACAGCGGGTGGCGGCAGCGGCGCAGCACAAGCCCGCCGTATTCGACAAGCTCCGGCTCGTGCGCGTTCAGCTTCTGCGAGAGCTTCGCTTTTGCGAAAATCAAATCCAGCGCGGAGAGCGTTTCAAAGTCCGCTGTAATGTCCTCGCCGAACGCTGCGACCTCCGCGGAAAGCTCCGTCAGTATCCGCTCAATCTCCGCTTTCTCTTTCGCCATAAGCTCGCGGATCTCGTTGTTTATCTGCACGACGCCCATCGGCTCGACGAAAAGCGTCGCGCCGGAGGACGAAATGTCGTGAACGAGTCCGGGGACGCTCGACTTGTGGTCAGCCTTGACGGGGACGACGTAGCGGTCGTTCTTGACCGTGATTATCGCCTCCTGCAACGCTTTTTGGTACGTCGGCGACTGGATAATCTTGTTCAGCGACTGGCGGATTTTGTCGCCGGCAACGCGCATATGGCGGCGGATATCCGCAAGCTCCGCACTCGCCGCGTCGGCGATTTCGTCCTGTCCGATTATCGCGCCGGTGATTTTATTCTCCAAATATTTGTTCGCGCGCAGGGCAAAAAACAGGTGGTCAATCACCGAATGCTCCGCGCGGTCGCCCGAATAGGCGACGCAGTCCGCCGCCGTATGCAGCAGCGCGGCGACGTCAAGCAGCTCCGTCGTGTTCAGCGTTCCGCCCAAGCCCGCGCGCCGAATCGACGAGCGCACGTCGCGCACACCTGAGAACGCGGGCGCGCCCTTGACGTTCATCATCGTGCGCGCGGCTGTCGTTTCGCTCAGGCGGTACCGCGCCTCGTGCAGATCCGAAACCGGCTGCAATTCAAGCGCGTTGTCCTTCGCCGTCTGCGAAATACACTCCGCCGCGAGCTTATTCAGCACTGCCGGCAATTCCAGTGTTCGCAGTGATTTTTCGTATAGTGTCATTGGTTTTCTCCGAATTTTTTGTAATATTCTAATGACCCGAATCCGCGTTCCAGCTGCGCCGTCACGTATGATTCGGCGATTTTCGCGAGGGTTTTCGGCTTTTCCAGCTCGAACGCGTACAGCCGCTTCGCGTCGCACGAAGTTATGTAGCGGATCGCCGCGAGCGTGTCCGCGTCCGCGCGCAACTCGTCAACCTCCGGCGCGAAGCCCGCAAGGCACATCAGCCGCAGCTCAAACGCGGCTTTCACAAGCTCAACCGGCTTGTCCCCGACGGCGAGAATGTGCAGTGCGTTCAACCCCAGCGGCAGCAGTTCCGCCGACGGGCTGTCCTCGTCGGAAACGGTCTCTAAAAGCTCCGCGAAGTACGCCGCGAGCGCGAAACGCGCGAGGTCGAGCGACAACTCCGCGAATTGTTCAATGACGTGCGCCTCCGTAAGCGCGTACCTGTCGCGGTTTTTCGATAGCGTCATCTCGCTGAAAACGAGCGGCTGAACCGCCGGGGCGACGCGGCTGTTTTTCCGCATCGCGCCCTGCGCGGAGACCGTGAGTTTGCCGTCCGAATCCGTCAGAACGGTCAGAATCCGCGACGATTCTTTATACGCGACGGAGCGCAGTACGAGCGCACGTGTTGTTGTGTACATATTAAGTAATCGCTCCTACTCACTGTACCCGAAGTTCCTTACGGCGGTGTCGCTGTCGCGCCAGTTCTCCTTGACCTTGACCCACGTCTGCAAAAACACTTTCGCGCCCATAAACCGCTCGATGTCCTCGCGCGCCTGCGTACCGATTTTTTTCAGCATCGCGCCGTTTTTGCCGATTATCATACCCTTATGGCTCGCTTTTTCGCAGTAAATCGTCACGTCCACGTCGATTATCGGGCTGTCCTCGTCGCCGCGCTCGCTGAATTTCGTGACCTCGACGGCGGTGCCGTGAGGGACTTCTCGTTGTAGGTTTATGAGCAGCTTTTCGCGTAAAAGCTCCGCAATCACCTGCTTTTCCGGCTGGTCGGTCGTCATTCCCTCCGGGAACAGCGCGGTGCCGTCCTTTGCGTACTTCAACAGCTCCGTAAGCAGCTCCCCAACCCCGTCGCCGAGCCGTGCGGAAATCGGGACAATCGCGGCGAACGTGTGCGCCTCGGAGTACACGGCTATTACTTTCAGTATATTTTCCTTATCCACCGCGTCAATTTTGTTGATGACGAGAACCGCCGGCACGCCCGTTTCGCGAATGCGTTCGAGCAGGAGCGTCTCCTGCGTGCCGATATTCGCAATCGGCTCGACGAGCAGCATAACCGCGTCCACGTCCGCGACGGACTGCTTCACTACGTTCACCATATAGTCGCCGAGGCGCGTCTGCGGCTTGTGAAACCCCGGCGTGTCGAGCAGCACGAGCTGCGTTTCGTCCTTATTTACCACGCCGAAAATGCGGTTTCGCGTCGTCTGCGGCTTGCTCGTCACGATGGCGATTTTCTCGCCCGTCAGCGCGTTAATCAGCGTGGACTTGCCGACATTCGGCCGCCCCGCGATTGTTATCATTGCGTTTGATTTAATCATCTGTATACCCTAACTCTTTCAAAATTTCTTTCTCGCGCTCCCTCATTTGCCGTTTCTGCGCGCCCTCGTCCGTGTGGTCATAGCCGAGGAGATGTAATACGGAATGTATAACCAAGTACGCCGTTTCGCGCTCCCGCGTCTGCCCGAAGTCCGCCGCCTGCTTGTCCAGCTGCGCGGCATTCAGCACAATATCGCCGATTGGCAGCAGCCCCGTTTCAATATCAATTTCGCCGTCGTTCACGTCGAAACCGCCCGCTTTGAACTCAAAAACCGGAAAACTCAGCACGTCCGTCGGCGCGTCAATGCCGCGGAATTCCTTATTCACCGCCTGAATTTCAAAATCCCCGCAAATCAGCACGGAAACCTCGCACGGCACCTCAACGTCCTCCGCCGCAAGCGCGGCTTTAATCACGCGGCGGATTAAATGCGGGTCGAGCCGCGCGGCTCTGTCCGCGATTTTGTTCGTGATATAGATTTTGTGCGTCATTTTCGTTTACCGCGCGACGGCGACGGAATGCTCGAACCCGGTTTGTTCGTCCCGTCCTTGCGCTCATATGCCTCGATAATCCGCTGGACGAGCGCGTGGCGCACCACGTCCTGCGCCGTGAGCCTGCAAATCGCGATATCGTTCACGTTTTCCAGAACGCGCATCGCATCTTTCAGCCCCGAAACCTTGTCCGCCGGCAAATCTATCTGCGTAATGTCGCCCGTAATCACGATTTTTGACCCGAAGCCGAGGCGCGTCAGGAACATTTTCATCTGCTCCTTGGACGTGTTCTGCGCCTCGTCGAGAATGATAAAACTGTCGTCGAGCGTCCGTCCGCGCATATACGCGAGCGGTGCGACCTCGATATTCCCCTTTTCGAGGTATTTTTGATACGTTTCCGGCCCGAACATCTCAAAAAGTGCGTCGTACAGCGGCCGCAGATACGGGTCAACCTTGCTCTGCAAGTCCCCCGGCAAAAATCCGAGCCGCTCCCCCGCCTCGACGGCAGGGCGCGTCAGTATAATCCGGTTCACGGACTTGCTGCGGAACGCCTCGACGGCGGCCGCGACGGCGAGGTATGTCTTGCCCGTTCCGGCGGGACCGACGCCGAGCGTGACCGTGTTCTTCTTAATCGCGTCGATGTACGCCTTTTGTCCGAGGGTTTTCGCCTTAATCGGCTTGCCCTTCGCCGTGACGCAAATTACGTCGCTGAGCAGTTCGCCCACTTTGTCGTCCTGCCCGTTTTTCACCAGTCCGATGACGTAGCGCACGTTCCGCGCGTCTATCGTTTCGCCCTTGCTTGCGAGCGTCAGCAGACCGTTCACGGTGCGCTCCGCGGCGGCGACTTTCTCCTCATCGCCCGTAATCGCAAGCTCGCTGTTGCGGTCGGTAATGCGGACGTTCAGTTCGTCCTCGATAATCCGCAGATTCTCGTCGAACGAGCCGAACACGGCGATGATATTTTCAAGCCTGTCTGTTGTTAAGATTACTTCCGCCATTTGCACCTATCCTTTGTATTACTTAATCGGCACCGACACCGCGATTTGCTCAACGCATTCGGCGAAGAGCGTGACAGTTATAACGCCGTTCGTCTCCGATGCGTCCCACGCGACCGCGCTAACGGTTCCGTCGCCTATTGCGTCGCGCAGCCGCAATTCCAGCCCCTGTTTCAACGTGAGCTCGGCGCGCTCGCGGCTCTGCTCCGTCGTAATCGGCTCGTAGCGATTGTACGTCTCGCGCACGAGCGTAATCGGCAGACTCACGCCCATCGGCAGCGCGGCATTTCGTTCCGATATGATTTTATCATAGTTTGACCACGAAATACTACTGTTTAAGAAAAAATTTATACGTTTTCCGGCGAAAATTATCGCGTTTTTGCTCTTTCGCTCCCCTGTATAGCGTTTTACGACCGTTTCGACGGGCATTTGCGCCGATAATTCGTACCACGTCCGCGCTTCAACCTCCGCCATAGCGTGAACAAACCGCTGCCCGCGCGCGCGCGAATCGAGTATTCCCGACACGAGCAGCTCACCCGCCTCGACCGTCGCGCCCGTCTTGACCTGCGGCGCGCCTTCAAGAACGCTCATCTTCGTAATCACGCCCGACTTTTTCGCGATGACCATCGCGGGCGTCTTGCGGTCGGGTATCTCAGGCTTCGGTATGCGCTCCCGCACCAGTACGTCGGCGCGCGAGCCGCGGATGTTCACGGCGAGCCACGACAGTTCCGGAATCCGCAGCTTCATCTCCTCCGACAGCTGTTCCGAGTGGACAGACATCCCGAACGTGCCGTATGTAAAGCCGAGGGCTTTCAGGTTTTCCATTATCTCCGTGCGCGGCACCGTCTCGTTTCCTGCGACGCGGATATCCCAGACGAACAGCGACGTCATACGCGTCACGAGAATAGTGAAGAGCAGCCCCGCGACGAGGATATATCGCTTGCGCAGCTTTTTCATCAGAACCGGCGCGCCGGATTTCTTTATGCGCGTGACCTCGAAGCCGTTGCGACCGGACAGCTCGCGCAGCGTGCGGAAGTCCGCGCCCGTGAAGAACGCGCGCAGCTCGCCCGTGTCGAGCTGTTCCATTCCCCAAAAGCCGATATCGTTTGACGCGCAGAGGTTGATAAACCGCTCCGGATAGCGGCAGATGACCTGCACGCGCACGACGCCGCGCGCCAAATTTAACGCTCTCTGCATTTTCTTCCCTCCACGGCGTTATTGAAACTCAATGCGCGTAATCTCGCCCGTTATCAACAGCTCTTCGCTCGTCATACTCACAAGGTCAAGCTTCGTTCCGTAAACCGCGAGGATTTTCCGCCCGCAGTTCACGGAAATCAGTTCGCGCCCGTATTCCAGAATCCCTCTGTGCTTTTCGATAAACAGCCGCCGCTCACCCGTAATCGTTATGCGCGTCTGTCCCAACGCCTCGCCGGGGATGTCAAACCGCTCCGCCGCCCGCGCCAGCGCGGATTTCGCCGTATCCAATGCAATCACCTCACGATAAATTTATGCCGCCACGGTCAAAATATTGCACAAGCCGAATATAATTGTCCCAATGGAGTTGATTGTATTATGAGCTTAATCGCGCACCGCAGGAAGATTATTGACATTCTGACAGTCGCCGCGCTTATCGTCGGCGTCGCCGCGCTCATTGCGTTTCCGAAAGAGACGGTGGACGCGGCTAAAAGCGGCCTGACGCTGTGCTACAACGTGATTGTGCCGTCGCTTTTCCCCTTTTTCGTGCTGTCGAGCCTCGTCGTCGAAACGGGTGTCGCGCGGTACCTCGGCATCGCGTGCGAGCGCGTAATGCGACCGCTGTTCAACGTCGGCGGAGAGTGCGCGGCGGCGTTCGTCCTCGGCTTTATCGGCGGCTATCCCGTCGGAGCCAAGACCGTAATCGCCCTCTATGAGAGCGGCTCCTGCACGAAGCCGGAGGCGGAACGGCTCCTGTCGTTCTGCAACAATTCCGGTCCCGCGTTCATCTTCGGCGTCGTCGGCGCGGGCGTGTTCGGCAGCGGAAAAATCGGTCTGCTGCTCTATTTGGCGCACACGGTCGCGTCGGTTATCGTCGGGATTTGCTTCCGCGGCTGGGGCAAATCCGACGCGCGCGCCGAAACGCGCCGCGCCGTTCCCCGCAGGCGCGCAACCTTTTCGGCGGCGTTCACGACCTCGGTCACCTCGTCGTTCACCGCGACGCTCGGCATCTGCGGCTTTGTGATTTTCTTCACCGTGTTCATTAAAATGCTGTTTCTATCGGGCGCGCTCCCCGGCCTCGCGTCGCTCCTCGGCTCCGCGCTTTCGCCACTCGGTTTTACGGCGCAGTGGGCGGAGCGTCTTTTGACCGGCTTTGTGGAGCTGTCCAGCGGCGTGTGGACGCTGCGCGGCGCGGCGGGAACGCTCACGGGGAGCGTCGCAATGGCGGCGTTTATGCTCGGCTGGGCGGGACTTTCCGTGCATTCGCAGGTGCTGTCGTTCATCGGCGAGAGCGGTCTGTCCGTAAAAACGTACATTCTCGGCAAGCTCGCGCAGGCCTCGCTCTCCGCCGCGCTGATATTCCTGATTGCGCGGTTTTTCCCGATTTCCGTCCCCGCCGTGTTCCTCGCGCAACAGGTCACAGGCTACGTCGGGATTACGTTCGGTCAGGCAATCGCGGTTTCCGGCGTCGGCTCCGTCACCGTCTGCGGACTTTTCGTCCTGCTCGCCTGGTGGGTCGACAAAAAAGGTTGACCCGCACCGAAAAATGTGTTACGATAATAACTCACAAAGGAGAATTGCAATGAAGGTTTTAATTCTCGGCGGCTTTCTCGGCTCCGGCAAGACTACCGCGTTGCTGTCGCTCGCGCGGTTTCTCGTCGCAAACTCCTCCTCGGAGCGCGAAAACAAGGTCGCGATTTTAGAAAATGAGGTCGGCGAAATCGGCATTGACGACAAGGTTCTCGCAACCTCCGGTTTCGCTGTATCGAACCTGTTTGCGGGCTGCGCCTGCTGCACCGTTTCGGGCGAATTCACCGACGCGGCGCGTAAAATCCGCGACGAGCTGGACCCCGAATGGCTCGTTATCGAGACCACCGGTATCGCCTATCCGGAGAGTATGCGCGAAAATCTCGCGGCCGCGCTGTCCCTCGCGTCGCGCCTTATCGTAATCGCGGACGCGAAGCGGTGGACGCGCCTGTTCGCCGCGATGAATTCGCTCATTTCGGGACAGATTGTCGGCGCAGAGGTCGTTTTAATCAACAAGTGCGACCTCGCGGACGATGAAACGCTCGCAAAAATCGAAGAGGACATTCGCGGAATGGAGCCGCGCACTAAGATATTCCGCGTTTCGGCAAAGGCCGGAATCGCAGACAAAATTTGGCGGGAAGCCGCAGGAATGGGAGATTAAAATATGCACGACGAGCACGAAGGACACACCCACGAGGGTCACGACCACGACCACAGCGGACACGATCACAGCCACGAGGGTCATTCACACGAACACCACGACCACGACCATTCGTACTCTCACGATGACAGCGACCACGATCACGACCACGCGCACGACGCAGAGATTGACGCGCTCGAAGCCATCGAGCCGGGCGTCGTCGCCGTTACGGTTCACGAACACGATGGCGCGATTGTCGCGTCCGGCGCGCTCATAGTCTACTCGGACGAGCCACACGAAATGCGCCACGCCCTCGCGGATGAGTTGGAATATATCGCCGCCGAAATCGGCCGCTGCGGAGGCACCGTCGGTCACGTCAAGGCGAGCTTCGTCGCGACCTCATATGATATGCTGTCCGTCACGGAGGCGGGCGGCGAGGTCGAATTAAAGCGCGCGCCGGATCTGGAACTTAAAATCGGTTTCGCCGCAATCGCGTTCGACGTCCCTGAGGACTTCATTCAAAACCTCGTAAGCGAATCCCTGCAAAACCTGTTATAGAGGTTGTTGTTTCAATGATAATCGACGTACACGCGCACATTTTTCCGCCCAAGATTGAAAAAATCGCCACCGACGCAATCGGCACGTTCTACGACTACCAAATGCGCTATTCCGGCTCTGCCGATCAGCTTTTAGAGAGCGGCACAAAGGCCGGCGTCACCGGCTACGTTGTGTTTTCCACGGCGACGACGCCGCAGCAGGTCGTGAAAATCAACGATTTCATTCTGCAATCCTGCGGGGAACACCCCGAATTTATCGGTCTCGGCACAATGCACCCTGAGTTCCCCGACTTCAAGGCGGAGCTTGACCGCATTTACGCCCTCGGTGTGCGCGGAATCAAGCTCCACCCCGATTTCCAGAAGTTTTTCATCGACTGCGATCCGCTGCTCGAAGTATTCAAATACTTGCAGGACAAGCATATGTTTCTGCTCACGCACTCCGGCGACAACCGACACCATTTCTCCGACCCGCGCCGCGTCGCGCGCGTCGCAAAGATGTTTCCCCGACTGAATATCATCGCCGCGCACTTCGGAGGTTGGAGCGAATGGGACGTCGCGCGCGAGGTTCTCTCGGACCTGCCGAACGTGTACTACGACACGTCAAGTACGTTCGGAATGGGCGGAATTGACGAGGGTCTCGCCGGTTTCCGTACATTCGACAACTCACACATCTTTTTCGGCGACGACTTTCCGATGTGGGACCACGCGGACGAGCTTACGATTCTGCGCTCGCTCGGCCTCGACGCGGACACGCTCGACGGCGTTCTCGGACGGAATTTTATGAATTTCCTGGCGCAATACAAATAACGCGAACGGGACGGCCGAAACCGTCCCGTTTTTCGTTACGCTTTCGCGTATGGTTTGTACTTTTCGATAATCGCCTTATATTCGTCCAGCTCGCCGAACGGCTTGCCGCCGTACCGCACCTCCTGCTCGTCGAGCCGCAGGGACACCGCATTGCCCTCGTACAGGTGCCAGATTTTGCTCATATCCGTTTCCACGCCGCGCACGAGATACGATGTGTGCCGTGCGATTTCCGGCAACTCGTCGTAGGCTTTTGCAAAGTCAAAGCCCTTTTCGACGTGCGGCAACGCCGCGCCGAAGTCGCCGAGCTGCACGTAGTAGTACGCGATTATGAAGTTGAAATTCGCAAAGACGGAATCGTACAGAACGCCGTAATCCCCGTCCTCGAAAACGGATTCAAGCAGCGCGAGAGCCTTCTGAATCAGCCGGATTTTCTCCTGCGGCGGCTCGGTACCGAGGTTCGCGGCGGTCACGATTTCAAACGCGAGATTTTCGACGTGCCGCCACAGGTTTTCGCGGTCGTACCGCATCTGCTCCTCCGAGCCGAGCGGATAGAGCCGCGCCATAATCTCGTTGCGGTTGAAGTACAGCTTGTCGGGGAAACGGTTCGCGAACTCAATCGCCTTGTCGTAGTTTTCCTCGTGCGCGTAGTGCATCGCCAGCTCGAACATCGCGCGGTACCGCGGTCCGTCGAGCGTGCATTCGTCGAGAATGCGGTTGCAGAGCCGAACCAGCTCCTCCGTGTGCCGCGCGCCGGGGGTGATTGTGTCGAACGCCCCGTCGTAATTCAGGCACCAGATATACTCCTCCATTATCCGCCAGTCGTTCGGAAATTCCCTGTGCGCAATTTTGAGCAGCTCGAATTGCTCACTGTTTTTGCCGATATTGGCGAGGCGCGTGTTTTCCGCGAGGTATTCCAGTATCTTCGCCTCGTTTTTTGCCGCGTCCAACCCTAAAAGCTCGTCGGTGGACACGCCGAAATAGGACGCCAGCGGCAGGACGAGCGAAATATCCGGCAGAGCCTCGCCGCGCTCCCATTTTGACACGGCCTGCGTCGTCACGCCGACGTTTTCGGCGAGCCTTTCCTGCGTGATATTGCGCTCGCGCCGCAGGCGTTTGATGTTTTCGGTGATGTATAAATTCATAAAAAACTCCTTTGCAAAATTTGTTGCAACACCTGTATTCTACCACAAAAAACCCGACAGTCAATCGACTGTCGGGTTACGCTCATCAACTGTGGGTTTAATTTATCAAACGAAATTCGTCTCCGTTTCGCTGCGCTTGCCGTACTTCGCGGCGTATTCGTCCATATCAAGCACAATATTACTTTCCGCCCTGCACACTCACCCAACGCATTCCCGCAGCCTCTCCAAAATTTTCACCATAGCGAGCGTGTCGAGGCGGCAATACGCGAGCAGGGCGCGGCGGTACCGCGCCGCCTCGTCGGGCGGCATTGCCGCGAGCGTCGGGAACGCGCTCATCGCGTCGCCGCCGTTTTGAATCAGGTCAAGCGCGTGGTAATCCAACTCCGAATCGTCGGGACACATCGCGGGCAGCACATATTTAATCGAATACGAACCACCAAACCGCCAATGGTAGTAATCCTGATTCGCGAACGGCAGCATTAAGTCCTCAATGTTTTCGCGGATTGCCGTAAGATGGCGGCTCAAATCGGGAAAATACCCCGCGAGTTCGCGCAGGCGCGTCTGTTCAAACGCCTTGTTGTAGACGAGGACGCACGCGTCGGCGGGAATGTCCGCACAGAGCCGCTCCGCGAACGCGCGGCGCGGGTCGGTCCCCGCTTCGGCGAGGAATTCGCGGTGCTCCGACTCCGCGCCCTCGGTGTGTTCAATGTGCAGCGAATACTGAAACGGCACTTGAACGTACGGCCGCAGGCCGTCGTATTCGGGAACCGCGGACTGGTACGTCTCAAAATCCAAATGGTACAGCGGGTAACGGAGCGACTTCAAAAACAGGCGAATTTCGCCCCTGTTAATCGCGGGTTCGCCGCGCGACAGCTCCAAGGTCACCTGCCGACGCTGCTTGTCGCTCAACTTTTCGCCGGATTCGAGCAGCTCCGCGAAGGTCGTAATGCCGCGGCGGTACAGATCCCATTTTCTCGCGGAGCGCATATGCCCCGCGACGTCAAACACGCTGTTTTCGGGGATATCCCGCCAGCAATAACCCTTGTAGCCGCACTCATACGGAGCGTCGCAGCTCTCACTAATGCCGATTTCGGGCTCGCCGTTTTGCTCCGCAATCGCCTTGAAACGCGCGACATTCGCGGGAATATCCGCAATCAGGGCGTTTATTTCCTCGGTGTGGTCCTCGACGGCAAAAAGCTGTTGCAAATCCAACTCGCCTTGCCGCACATACTGATTGTTGATGTGCATAAGCGACACGCGCCTGACGTTCAGCCCGCACTGTTGCAGGACGTAGGACTGGTACGCCATATCGTGCAGATAAATCGGCTTCAATTCGGTCGAACTTTTGACTTCGACGATTTCGACGTAATCGCCGAAATTCCGCAGAATATCCACACTGCAAAAGTTCCCGTCGAACGCGAATGACGCCTCGGCAATCACGGCAACGCCGCTGTTCAGCGCGTCCCGCGTCGCGGCGAGCATAGCGGATTTGTCCGCGCTGTACGCAATTTCGGTGAAGTCGCCGTAATAGCCCATTGCGAGGTCGCCGACGGCGTTTCCCGTCGCGAGAATGCTCTCGTTCATCACGGAATCGTCGTATTCCTCCGGCTTGTGCGCCTGCATCCAGAGGATTTTCGGGCATTGCACCGCGCTGCAATAGCGTGATTTCGATAGATTCATTTCCGCACTCCTTAACTGTAACTCACGGTCGGCAAATGGCCGGGCAG
>JAISJC010000024.1 GCA_031261745.1 Oscillospiraceae bacterium | reverse complement strand
TGGTTCGGCGGGAATATGCAGATAAACGGCACGCTGCGAATGGGACTGATAATCGCGTTCGTCAACTATATGGTGCAGATTACGGGTTCGTTTATGATGCTCGTCAACGCCTCAATGAGTATCGCGCGGGCGCGCGTGTCCGCGACGCGCATTATCACCGTGTTCGAGACCTCGCCGTCCGTGAGCGTGGCAACAGCACCGAAGGAACCGCAAAACGCCGATATGGCGTTCGACGACGTGACCTTCGGATACTGGGGGAGCGAGCCCGTTTTACGCGGCGTTTCGCTCAAAATAAAGCAGGGCCGGCGCGTCGGCATTATCGGAGCGACTGGCTGCGGAAAGAGTACGCTCGCGGCGTTAATGGCGCGGCTCTACGACCCCGACAGCGGCAGCGTGACGCTGGGCGACGTTGACCTGCGCGAGCTTTCGCAGGAGAGTCTGCGCGAAAAGGTCGGAATCGTGTTCCAGGAGAGTCTGCTGTTCTCCGGCTCAATCGCGGAAAATCTCCGCTTCGGCGACGATGACGCCGACGAGTACGCGCTGCTCGCCGCCTCCGAAGCCGCTCAGGCGGGAGAGTTTTTGCATTCACTGTCCGACGGCTTCGATTCCGAGGTCGCGCAGCGCGGGCGCAATTTTTCGGGGGGACAGAAACAGCGGCTCTCAATCGCGCGGAGTCTGCTGCACAACCCAGACATACTCATTCTCGACGATTCGACGAGCGCGGTGGACGCGATAACGGACGCGAAGCTCCGCGAGGCGATACGCGCGCGGCGAAGCGGTCAAACGCTCGTAATAATCGCGCAGAGAATCGGCAGCATCATAGATTGCGACGAGATAATCGTGATGGATAAGGGCGAAATCACCGATATCGGCGGTCATCGTGAGCTTTTGGAGAAGAGCGAGCTTTACCGCGCAATTGCTGTGAGCCAGCTCGGAAACGAGGTGCTGCACAATGGCTGAAATCAAAAACATCTCCGCCGTCCCGAACTTCGGAAATCAGGGGCGCGGCGGCGGTCCGGGGCGCATCTATATGCAGCCGAAGCCGAAAATAAAGGACGCGCGGGGAACGCTCAAACGCATTCTCGGTTATTTGATGAAATTCCGCATCGTTATGGGCATTGCCGCGCTGTGCGCCATACTTTCGACGGCGATTACAATCACCGGCACGCGCCTGAATGGCTATATCGTCGACACGTTCATCGCCGACAAAAACGTCCGTATGCTCGGCGTCGTCTGCCTGATTATGGCCGGAATGTATATCGTCAGCGTTACGGCGGTGTATGTGCAGAATATGATTATGATTCGCGTCGCGCAGGACACGTCAAAGAATCTGCGCCGCGATCTGTTCAATCAAATCATAAAGCTCCCACTTAAATTCTTCGACACGAACAGCTCCGGCGACATTATGAGCCGCCTTGTCAACGACGTTGACAACATAAACACGGCGATGGCGCAGACGGTCGTTCAGCTGATTACGAACATCGTCAGCGTAACGGGAATGCTGGCGGCTATGCTTATGCTCAGTCCGCTGCTCACGCTCGTGTGCCTCGTTACAACCCCGACGACGTTCTTTATGACGCGTTTTATGGCGAAAAAGGCGCAGCCGTTCTTCGTCGGACAGCAAAAGGAGCTTGGCAGCCTGAACGGTCACGTCGAGGAGATGGTTTCGGGTCAAAAGGTCCTGCGTATGTTCGGGCGCGAGAAACGCGTCGTAGAGGATTTCAACGCGATTAACAGGCGGTACGCCTCGGACGCGATCAAGGCGCAGTGCGTGTCGAGCGTCATCGGACCCATCAGCAATATGATTAACAATATCGGCTACCTGATTGTCGCGGTTCTCGGCGGGATTTGCGTAATTCGCGGCTTCGGCGGCATCACCGTCGGCGCGGTTTTCTCATTTCTGCTGTATATGAAGAACTTCTCGAACCCGATAAACCAGATTTTGCAGCTCACCAACACATTACAGCTCGCGATTGCGAGCGCGGAGCGCGTATTCGAGGCAATGGACGAGGAACCCGAAAAGGACGCGGACGAGGCCGCCGAAACGGCAGATATTCGGGGCGATATTAAGCTCAGCGGCATAGATTTTTCCTACGCCGAGGGTAAGCCCGTGCTTCACGGCGCGACGATAACAGCCGCGCCCGGACAGACCGTCGCGATTGTCGGTCCCACGGGCGCGGGCAAGACGACAATCATCAGTCTGCTGACGCGGTTTTACGACCCGACGGGCGGCGAAATTCTCCTTGACGGCGTACCGGCGCGCGGCATACGGCGGCGCAGTCTGCGTCGGGCGATTTCGCTCGTTTTACAGGACACGTTCCTGTTTTCGGACACAATCCGCGAGAATATCCGTTACGGGCGCATTGACGCGTCCGACGCGGAGGTGGAACAGGCGGCGCGGCGCGCCCACGCGCACGAATTTATAATGCAGCTCCCCAAGGGCTACGACACAATCCTCTCGGACAACGGACAGAACCTTTCGCAGGGCCAGCGTCAGCTGCTCAATATCGCGCGGGCGATTATCTCGCAGGCGTCGGTGCTGATTCTCGACGAGGCGACAAGCTCGGTAGATACGCGCACGGAGCAGGTGATTCAGGATGCGCTGCTCGAACTTATGCGCGGCAAAACGAGCTTCGTCATCGCGCACAGGCTCTCAACAATCAAAAACGCCGACAAAATCGTCGTCATTGACAACGGGCGCGTCATCGAGCAGGGGACGCACAGTGAGTTGCTTGACGCGAGCGGCTTTTACGCGAGAATGTACGCGAGCCAGTTCGGCGGTGCCGATGCGGGGGAATAATTTCAGAAACCCTTGATTTTCGCTCGCTTCCGGAGTATAATGCTACCGAGAACTGATAACGTAATTAATCAAATATTAATATAAGAAAAGGAGCAGTCAAAATGGAAATCTTAAAGGGAAAGACCGCATTCATCACCGGAGGCGCGAGCGGAATCGGCCTCGGAATCGCAAAGGCCTGCGCAAAGGAGGGAATGAACGTCGTAATCGCGGATATGCGCAAGAGCGCGATTGACGAGGCTGTGTCAATCTTCAAGGAAAACGGCTGGCCGGTTCTCGGACTTGAGCTGAACGTTACCGACCGCGCGGCGTATATCAAAGCCGCCGACGCGGCGGAAGCCGCATTCGGACACCTTCATCTGCTCGTCAACAAC
This sequence comes from Oscillospiraceae bacterium, assembly GCA_031261745.1. Taxonomy (GTDB): domain Bacteria; phylum Bacillota; class Clostridia; order Oscillospirales; family Oscillospiraceae; genus JAIRRO01. Next base: position 9,476 of record JAISJC010000024.1, on the reverse strand, counting down.
GCGGGCATCGGCTGCGCGGGCGGCCCACTGTGGGAGGTTACGGACGGGGAGACCGACCTCGCGGTGAGCGTCAATCTCATCGGCGTGCTGAACGGCATTCAAACCATCGTGCCGCGCATTATCGCGCACGGCGAGGGCGGACATATCGTCAGCACCGCGTCCAAAGCCGCGCTGATTCCCGTGCCTGGCTGCGGACTGTACAACGTCACGAAGTCGGCGGTTCTCGGCGTTATGCTGACGCTCGCTATGGACCTCGTGGGAACGAACGTCGGCGCGAGCGCGTTCTGCCCCGGCGGGTATAACACGAATCTCGGCGCGTCCTCAATGGAGGTCACGGCGCGGCTTACGGGTACGGAGATTCCCGAAATGCCGAAGATGGAGGGCGGTGCGTTCGCGGCTTGGGACGACCTTATCCGTTCGCCGGACGACGCGGGCGCGCGCGTCGTGCGCGGCGTCAAGCGCGGCGACCTCTATATTCTCACGCACGCGGAATTCAAGGAGGGCTACGCCGAACACGCGCAGGCGGTACTACGAGCATTCCCGGAGGAAATTCCGAATCCGAAGTACGGACAGACATTCCACCTCCTCACCGAAAATCCGATATTCAACGAGCAGAAACAGGTCCCCGCGCTGGAAAAATAAGTATCATCAAAACAAAAACAACCTCCCGAATTTTCGGGAGGTTGTTCGTTAATCTCTTAGAAGTTGTGTTCGGCGCGCGAAATTACATCGTTTTGCATCGCCTCGGTCATCTCGACAAAATAGGCGGAATATCCGGCGATACGCACAACAAGGTTGTGGTGCTTTTCGGGGTTCGCCTGCGCCTCGCGCAGAGTGGCCGAATCAACCACATTGTACTGGCATTCCATACCACCCTGCTCAAAGAACGCCTTTGTCATATCTCTGAGCTTGGTTACGCCGTCGTCCCTCGACAATGCGGTCGGGTGCAGACGCAGATTCACCGCCATACCGTCCATAAAGCGCGAATGGTCAAATACGGTCGTAGACAGGAACACGGAGGTCGGACCGTTCAAATCCCGGCCCTGAACGGGACTCATAGCGTCGGCAATCGGCGTACCCGTCTTGCGCCCGTCCGGCGTCGCCCACGTGAGTTCGCCCTGCGGAACGTGATCCGCCGCGCCGTACATTCCGCCCTTGTACACCGAACAACGCTGATTTGAAAATTCTGTGCAGAGCTGATAATACAGGTCGACGACCCATTTCAGCTCCATATCGGCGTACGGGTCGGCGTTGCCGTAATGCGGAGCCTCCGTAATAACCCGCTGGCGCAGAGGTTCGTAGCCGTCCCAGTTGGCGAGTATCGCGTCTAAGAATTCTTTTCCGGTGGCGAGCTTTTTATCAAAAACCATATATTTCAGCGCGGTCAGGCTGTCGCCGACGGTCGCGAGTCCGGTTGCCGTGCCGCCGTAGGAATTGTACTTCGCGCCGCCCGCGGAGACGTCCATACCCTTTTCCATACAACCCGTCGTCGATATTGAGAGGTTCGGGAACGGATAGAGCCGCGCCTGCTCATATTCCGCGTAGTTGTTCAGCGTCGCGGACCACGTGAGCATCCACCGCGCGAGCTTTTCGACCGCGGCGCGGACCTCCTCGATAGAGTTCATCTCGTACAGGTAGCCGGAACGCACGTGTTCGGGTGACTGTGCTCCGTTCATCGGGTTGATGCCGTTGTTAATCGCCATAGTGATGACGATGGACCAGTAGATGCCGTTGTGCGACATCGCCGTACCGTTCGGGGCGGGGTAATCGTTGCCGGAGCCGACTATCTCCTGACAACCGATGAGGCTGTAATCACGCGCGTCCTCAATCGAAAAGCCGAGTTCTTTAATAATGCCGGGTATGATTACGTCATCATTCTGGAACAGCGGAAGTCCGCCGATAATTTTAGAGGTTTCGAGCGCGCAGCTCCATATCTCGTCCGGCGTGTTCTTGTGAACGCGCAGCGACACGGTAGGCTCGTGCAGCTTCATACGCGCGATTGTTTCCAGCACCATATATGAAACGGGGTTCGTCGCGTCCTCTCCCGTTTCGGGGATGAGTCCGCCGATCGTCGTGTGCTGACCGATATGCCCGATTCCGGCGGTCTGCGCCATCTTGCCGAAGCCGCCCTCGGAGAAGGTGTTGAGTTTAAGGAATAAAGCGTCAACAAGTTCCTGCGCCTCGTCCAAAGTGGTAGTGCCGTCCGCGAGTTCTTTTTTCAGGTACGGCCAGACATTTTGGTCGAACCGCCCCATAGACGTAACGCCTGGTCCGTTGTCCACCATCAGGAAGAGGTGGTACAGCAATACCTGCTGGCACGCCTCCCAGAACGTCCGCGCGGGATTCTCCGCAATCCATTCAAGTCCTGCGGCCATTTTTTCAAGCTCCTCTTTGTGTTCGGGAGTTGTGGCTTCTTTCGCCTTTTCCGCGGCAAGCTCCGCGTAGCGGCGCGTCAGCGTGATTGCGCCGTCGCAGGCGATTGTCGCGGCCTTGTAGAACACATATTTCCGCATATCGTCGCCCATAACGCGGCCCTCGCGCTCGTCAAGCCAGTCCTGCGCCTGCTTGCGAATCGCGCCGTAGCCTTTTTTAAGGATATTCTGGAAGCCGGGCGTAAGATGTCCGGGCGGCATAAGCGCGCCGGGACGTCCCGGAATACCGTAGTCGCTGGCTTGGAGCGCGTAAAACGCCTCCGCGCCGTCCGGCAGCCACGCGTCGCCGAAGCTGAATCCGCCGCCGGAACGCATCTGCTTCATCATCATCTCGCGCAGCGTTTTCAGCTCCTCCGGCGATATGGCGAGCAGCTGTCTGGAATAAAACGGGTCGTCCACGGGGGCGTGGTGCAGGCCGTCCGCCTCGATCGGCCACGTGTTTTCGATATCCGCCATCAGCCACATCGAGCCGCTGCCGCCGCCGAAGTTTTTGTTGCCCAGATTCCCGACGAAGTAGTCGTCGTCCTCAATGCGCAGCGGCATTTGCGAAATAACATAGAGCGATTGCAGAGGCTTTTGAATCAGCGGCGTAACGCCGCTGTATTTTTCGGCGGCCTCCATTTTAAGACGCGCCTTCTCGGAGTCAGCTATTATAACTCTGTCGCGGACTTTCTCCCGCATATTCCATACGCGGTCCGTGTAGGGTTTGAACTTGTACATAGTGGCGACATTCCTTTCAGTTTGGTTATTATTGTTCATCTTACCACATTCAAGTCCGAATGGCAAGTGCTTTTTTAGCCTCAGGGGCGAGTTATGTTGTTAAAATGCTGCACATTATAGGGGCGCGAAACAAAAATTTCAACAATTTGACCAAAAATTATCGCATTTGTAACCGCTATGTAACCTGTTGGTGTTATAGTGAGCGCAAGCACAGAAATAAAATTTATAGACAAAATATTTTTTGGAGGGAATTTTAATGAAAATTTCACGATTTGGCAAGAGATTATTATCTCTGCTACTGGTTTTGGTAATGGCGGTAGGACTCATCCCCGGGGGGGGGGTAGCCCTCGCGTTAGGTGAACAACAAATTTCTGAATTAAAGACGTGGTTAAGTAACGTCCAAAATGATTATAACAATCCGAATTATGACTGGAATGCCGCATTAAATAAGCTATTCAGAAATAATAGTAGTAGTGATACCGGGAATGGAAATATGTATGGGTTATTAGTTATTCTTGCAACGGCTAGTGGTGGAGACGTAACAACGGCATTTGCTGAGGAGGTAGAGGATTTACAAACTACTGATGTCGAGTATAAAATTGTACATTCATTTATTGATTACCTAAATGCAAATGGGAAGTATACTGGAAATAACATTTCTTATAATGTAAAATATACGCTGCAATCATTAAGAAATATTGCGTTAGCATTCAATACATATGCAGATAGTAGTGTTCCCTCAATCCTGAAATTTGGTACAGGCGATAATGAAATTAATGCAAAACCAATTTTAGATTTAATTCTTAAAGTGAAAAATAGTGGAACATTTTCAAAGCAGGATGCGCATAATGCGTTCATTGAAATAAGCAACTTGTTAACGATTCTTAACAGTACAACTTGGAGCGTAAAGGGAGGCTTCTCGACAACAAATTACAATCTACACGATTCGCTTTTTGTCGGACCGTATGATTCATATGGAGTAATCGGAGGGAAACCGTTTTTAGAACTGATAGTTGACTTTGCGAAAACGATACTACCCGATTATGCTGTGACACTTGACACAATCAAGACTCACATTGACGGCGGATTCGAATTTGCCGATTGGAAAGTACTCATATACCTTGCAGACCAGCTGCTGGGCGACGGAACAATTGCCTCGCCGGATGCGAGCATCAGTGATGCGTTCGACGCGGCTGTGCATTTGATTAATAAAGCCACGGATATTGACATCACCTCCGATGAGTTCTTGGAAAAACTCGTTATTCTCGGCGCGGACTACTTCGGCTTAACCGGCTTTGATGATACCATTCGGGAAGAGATTAAGCACGGCCTGTCGCTCGCCGACTGGAAGAAACTCATTGGCGTCGTTGACGGCTTTATCACCACCGGCACGGCGGACATTAACACGGTGATCGGCCTGATCGACACGGTCACGGACTACGGGATAGGCGCGAAGATCGGCGCGGCTTATCACGAGTTCGATTTGTTCCTCACCGAAGCAAACGCTAAGTTTAACGAGCTTTCGGCAAAGCTGTCGAGCGATACGATCAACGCCGACGACGTTCTCGGCGCGGCGGACTGGGCAGCGGCGAAGCTCGAAGCCCTCCTCGTTTACATCGTCCGCAACGTACCCGGCTTCGCTTCCGGCGACGACCTGCTCATAAATGCTTTATTTGCCGACCTTAAATCGGGTGTCAAAGCCGAAATCCTCCAACAGCTTCAACCGTATGAGGTTGACGGAACCTATGGCACGCCGGGCAGCTGGCTGCACAATCAGGCGGCGGGAACCGGCACTCCGCTCGACATCAGAAACTTCTATCAGAACGTCCTCAACAGCAATCCGTGGCCAATAATTGAAGGCAAAGCAAACGCGCTGATTGAAGCGCATTTCAACTCAAACCAAACGGCCGTGAAAAAAGTTGTCAAAACGGCGTTGGGATTTGCGGGCGCGGCGGCGCAGTGGCTGGGAGGTTTGAGTGCCGACGATCTCGATCCTGCGGCAGACATCGCCGCGCTGAAAGCGGAACTCGTCAAGTACATCTATACTTATGCGGGTCTCAGCATTAACGAGCTTGCAATCGGCGTTGCCAACAGGTCGGCTGACGTGTTCACGCTGCTCAACCTTGATGACGACGATTTACCGAAACTCCTCACGGCTCTCGGCATTGACAATCCCGCAATTCGACAGATGTTGCTTAATCTTGCCGTAACGACCGACGGTAACGGCAAACCTATCGGTCTTACGCCGAACGCGCAGAAAGTCGTCGCGGCGGTATACAAATGGTTCGTAACTAAGCTCGGCGGGAGCGTAAATCAGAGTACGCTGACAGGGCTTGTTGACCAGCTCCAAGGACCGTATACAAACGCAAAGACAATCCTGAAATTCTTTGAAGACCACGATAACGTCACGATTCAGAAAAACAACGCGCCTTGGAATGATACATACACACTCGGCAACGATCCGGCATTGCCTGTGTACTACGTCAACGCGGACCAGCAGGAAGCCCTCAGCACGAACTACGACGACCTGATCTACGGCTCCGACGGCTACGCCAAGATACTCGCAAGTCTCGGCGCGACGTTTGCGTACCGGTTGAGCGATTTAAGTGATGCCGACACGTATAAAATCGACGGCAACAAAATCATCGCGGGTTCGGTTCCCGCAACCGCACCGGTCACCGCAACGCTCTCGGCGTATGCGATTATCGGCTACGGCCCGCGAAAGTGGGAAGTGCTGCTCGCGCGAGAGAACATCATAATCGCGGAGTACGTGACGGTCACGTTCGCCCCGAACGGTGGAACATTCACTGACCCGTCCACCCCGACAACGGCAAAAGTCATCAAAGGCGAAATCTTTGCAGAACCGACAGCACCGACTTACGGTATTTTCAGATTCGACGGCTGGTATACCGATGTTAATGACGAATCAACGAAATACACATCCGGAACCACAATAATAACAGCAGATGTTGACCTCATTGCAAAGTGGACGGAGAAATACACCGTGACGTTCAACCCGAACGGCGGTTCGGCAGTAGCCCCTGAACAAGTCATTAAGGGGGCGCAAGTCGTAAAGCCCACAGATCCGACAAAAGGCACTGCGCCGACAGATAACGCTACATTTGTCGGTTGGTTCGATACTTTGGATACTGAATATGCCTTTGCAACCGCAACCGTGACAGGCGACATCACACTCAAAGCAAAATGGAGCTATACGATTACAGTGACTGCGGGTGCAAACGGTTCAGTAAATAATCAGAGCGGCACCGTCAGCGACGTCGTTATAGAGGGCGGCACTTCACAAATATTTACGTTCACGCCGGACGCAGGCTACGTGATTGCAACCGTGAAAGAAGACGGGACCGATAGAACCGGAAATGGTTTTTCATTTCAAAACGTAACTGCGAACCACACAATTGAAGTTACTTTCACGGCAGATACGCGCTCAAACGATGCGACGCTTAGCAAGCTGTTAGTTGTCGGTATTGCGGCGCAATTAGTTCCGACGTTTGCTTCTGCAACAACAGCGTACACGGTTACGGCACCGTCAGGCACCGGTTCAGTTGACATTTATCCGACGAAAAATCATCAATTTGCAAACGTCACGGCGGTTCAGAATAACGGCTCGGACTTGCCATTTGAATCAAACTACGGCTACTATACCGCAACATTAACGTATGGTCAAAATATCATCACCGTCACCGTAACAGCAGAGGACACGACGACGATACAGACATACACGGTTACGGTCACGCGCCTTGACGATCGCGCGCTCGTTGGACTTATCGCGACCGCAGCGGCTTGCATAGAAACGGATTATACTCCGGCGAGCTTTGCCCCGCTTGCCGGTGCGATAACGGCGGCGCAGGCTGTTGTAGCCGATGCGGTTGCCGGCACCACCACAAAGCCGGACATTGACTTTGCAGTGGCAGAATTACAAACTGTTATTGGCGAATTAGTGTCGGTTAACGGACTTAGTTACGCGGCATATTACGCCGGCAAAGCGATAGCTGCTGCTGTGGATAACAGCGGTGATAACTACACCGCAGGCAGCTACACTGCCCTGCAAAATGCAATTACGGCGACGCAAGCGGTTGTTGACAGTGCGACATTACAGGATGATATTAACAGCGCAACATCCACTCTCAATGCTGCTTATACCGGTTTAGTTCCGCTTGCGGGACTAAAAACCGCCATCGCAACGGCAACAAGCAAAGTAGCCGCCGAATACACGACTGGAAGCTATGCAACCTTGACTACGGCCTTAACTGCGGCACAGGCGGTCAGAAGCAATCCCGCGGCAAGCCAAGCCGAAGTTGACTATGCAACAAATGCGCTCAACTTGGCAATCGCCGAACTGGTACCTGTGTCAGATATCGCGACGCTTCAAACCTTGACGGGCGTAACGCTCTCGCCGGCATTCGCTTCCGGCACGGTGACATACACAGCGACTGTGTCAAACAGCACATCAAGCGTCACAATCGCAGCGACAACGACACATCCGAATGCGACAATACTTTCAGGTACGGGAGCGAAATCACTCTCGGTCGGAGCAAACACGATCACTATCACAGTAAGAGCCGAGAATGGCATAGCGACACAAACCTACACGATAACGGTCACGCGTGAAGCTGCTTCCTCCGGCGGCGGAGGCGGCGGCGGAGGCGGAGGAGGCGGCTCGTCGAACAACACCGATTCGTCTGACACCAAGAAGAAAGATCCGGAACCGGAAGTCGAGATTGACGACGACAGCGTCGCGCTCTCCGAGAAGCCCTGGCCGGTGTTCACCGACGTTGCGGAGACCGACTGGTTCTATGATGATGTCTACTTCGTCTATATGAACGACCTGATGAACGGCATCAGCGGCTCGGAATTCGGCTCGTACACAAAGGTTACCCGCGGAATGGTGGTTGCGGTTCTCGGTCGTATGTACGAAGTGAACGCGTCACAGTACGGCACCGTCAAATCGACGTACACCGACGTTGACGCGGCGCAGTATTACGCCCCGTATGTCGCGTGGGCGACCGAAGTCGGAATCGCGACGGGTTACGGTGACGGTACGTTCCGTCCCGACGAAATTGTCTCGCGTCAGGAGCTTGCGGCGTTCGTTGTGCGGTATGTCGAGTTCATCAAAGCGAATCTGCCGTCACTGCGCGAGTACAATGGCTTCGCGGACGCTTTGAAGATTGCGGACTACGCGAAACCGTACATCGAATCCGCTTACGAGTCCGGCCTGCTGAACGGTAAGGACAACAATCTGTATGCCCCGCTCGATTCCTCGCTGCGCGTCGAGTTTGCGGCGATAATCCACAGACTGTCAGTCGCACTCGAAGACAAATAAGTAAAAAGGTTCAAACAACGCGGGCAGCGCAAGGCTGCCCGCGTTTTCGCGTCCTAATCCAGTTTTTTGATTATGACTACTGTGTCACGGAAGAATGTGTTGCCCGCGCTGCCGTCCTGGAAGCATATAAGCGATATGGTGTCGCCTGCGCCTATTTGCACAATCGCGCTTGTTGAAAGGGTGTATTCAAGCTGTGCGAGCGGACCGTAGTTTATATGGTTGATTACCTGCCGTATGGCACCGGGGATTCGGCCGGCGCCGGGACCGACGGCGAGCGCGTCGCTTTTGAAGTAAAGACCGATACCGTAATCGAATGCGTTGGGAATCATCGCCGTAGAGTAAAACGATAGCTCATAGATACCCGACTCGGTAATTTCATACTCGCCGCTGTTCGGAGCGTATATAATGGCCGTGCCCTCAATAAACCTGTGTTCGGACGCGAACGCATAGAGTACGCCGTTAAAGCTAGCGGGAACCTCCTGCGTCCCAAGCTGCGCGACGTAGGCGCAGTTGAGCGGCGGGACAACGCCTGAACCGGGTGCGCCGTTCTGACCGGCCGGCCCCTGCGGCCCTATCGGACCGATTGGACCCTGCGGGCCGATTGCGCCCTGCGGACCGGTCGGACCCACCGAACCGGGTACTCCCGCCGGACCGGTTACGCCCGGGCAGCCCTGCTCGCCCTGCGGTCCCTGCGGACCCTCGGGTCCCTGCTTGCCCGTCTGACCGACGGGTCCCTGGGGCCCCGCAGGACCCTGCGGACCGGCGGGTCCCTGCGGTCCCGCCTCACCCTGCTCGCCGCGCGGTCCGTGGTCGCCCTCGGCACCCGGAGGTCCCGCGTGACCCTGCGGGCCGGCGGGTCCCGGGTCGCCCTTTATGCCCTGCGGACCCTGGCAGCCGTCGTCGCCTTTCGGTCCCGTATAGCCGCGCACGCCCTGCTCGCCCTGTATTCCCTGCGGTCCCACGGGTCCCTCCGGACCCATAGG
>JAISJC010000002.1 GCA_031261745.1 Oscillospiraceae bacterium | reverse complement strand
CGCGTTGCGCTGTACGACGACAAACCACAGCTCGTTTGGGACTTTCATTCGCTGTTGCAGACGGTTCAGATGGTTTTCAGTTTCGCGCTCACGGACGAGCAAAAGCCGCTGCGGTCGTGTCGGCATTGCACCAAAGTGTTCCTCGCTCAGGACGCCCGCGCCACGTTTTGCAGCCACGAATGCAAGAACAGGCATAATGTCTACAAGAGCCGAGGCAAGAAAAAAGGCACCTGATATTGCGCTGATAACGTACTGCGGGAAATTCTCACCGCAGTACGCCGAAAAGCTAACGAGCGCAAATCTGCGCTCGTTAGAAACACCTTGAATGTCTATGTGCATCGTGATTGTCCGCAAAAAGAACACGGCGCAATTTTGCGCCGTGTTCAATCGTGCTATTCATAAATTAGGTCGATGCTCTTTGAGATATGCCCGACGCATTGCGCCGTACTTGCCGATTGGTTCCGCATTCGGAGGTTCGCCGAGGACGATATTCGGGAGCAAATAGTCCCCGACGCGGGTATAATTGAGATTCATAGGCAGCCCTTTCTTGCGCGTAACTTCGCGCCGCGCAATCGAAATGTACTGCAAACAGGTCGAATGCGCTATGTTGTAGTAGTGTTCCTTTGAAACACCCTTTACAGCATAGCCCTCACGGGCGGCATTTGTTTTTCTCACAAAAAACTCTATCACTTTTTCACAAAACTCTTGTGTTTTATTTCGCATAAGTGTATAATCTGTTCATTAGACTTTTGTTAGGGGTGTATCTTATGGCAATCACAACCGATACCATTCGCAATATCGCCCTGCTTGGGCACGGCTCGGCGGGGAAAACCGCGCTGGCCGAAAGTATGCTGTTCCTTACGGGGACAATCGACCGCCTCGGCAAAATCGCCGACGGCAACACTACAGGCGACTCCGACGCCGAGGAAATCAAGCGTCAAATCTCCATCTCACTCGCCACAATGTCGCTCGAATACCGCGACACGCGCGTCAATATCCTCGACGCGCCGGGGTATTTCGACTTCGCGGGTGAGGCGATTGAGGCACTGCGTGTGGCCGACGGCGGCGTTATCGTCTGCGGCGCGAAGGACGGAATCACCGTCGGACTCGAAAAATCGTACAAGTACCTCGCCGACCGCAAGCTGCCCCGCGCGTTCTACATCAGCAAAGTCGATGAAGAGAACGGCGACTATCAGGCGGTTTTCTCCGCGCTGCGCGAGAAATACGGCGCGAGCGTCTGCCCGATGATTTACCCGATTCTCGGCGCGAACGGCAAGGTCGAGGGCGTTATCGACCTGATTAAGCGCGCCGGCTTCACGATGCAGAACGGCAAGCGCGTGGATTACGACATTCCGCCGGAACTTCAGGCGGAGCTGGAAGAACTCTACGTCGCCGTCAACGAGTCCGTCGCGGAGACGGACGAGGAGCTTATGGAAAAATACTTCTCCGGCGAGGAATTTACGCTCGAAGAGAAGGTTCGCGGATTAAAGGCCGGCGTAAAAGACCTCTCGCTGTTCCCCGTTTTCTGCGGGAGCGCGACGCAGGGTCTCGGCACGCTGCTGCTGCTCGACGGCGTTATAAACCTCTTCCCGTCTCCGGCGGAGGGTATTGCGGAAAAGGCCGAGGACGGCGCGGACATCGTCTGCGACGCGTCCGGTTCGACTACCGCGATTGTGTACAAGACCCTCTCCGACCAGTACGGCAAGTTCAGCCTGTTCAAGGTCCTCTCCGGCAAGGTCACGCCCGACGTCTCGCTGACGAACGCGCGCACGGGTCAGCCGGAGAAAATGGGTCACATCTATAAAATGCAGGGCAAAAAGTCCATTGAAGTCAAGGAACTGACGGCGGGCGACCTCGGCGCGGTGTCCAAGCTCACGGACACGAAAACCGGCGACACGCTCTGCGACGCTAAAAAGGTCGTCACGGCGAAGGGGCTGGACTTTCCGAAGCCGAACTACTCAATGGCAATCGCCCCGAAAACCAAGGGGCAGGAGGACAAAATCGCCGCGGGCCTCACGCGTATCGCGGACGAGGACCTCACGTTCTCCGTCCTGAACAACGCGGAGACGAAGCAGATGGTCATCTCCGGACAGGGCGACATTCAGCTCGACGTGCTCTGCTCGAAGCTCAAAGAGAAATTCGGCGTCGAGGTCGTTCTCGCGCCCGCGCGCGTCGCGTACCGCGAGAAAATCCGCAAAAAGGTCGAGGTTCAGGGTCGTCACAAAAAGCAGTCCGGCGGCCACGGCCAGTTCGGCGACGTCAAAATCCGCTTTGAGCCGGGCGAAGAGGAGGATTTGACGTTCTCGGAGGAGGTTTTCGGCGGGTCCGTCCCGCGCAACTTCTTCCCCGCCGTAGAAAAGGGTCTGCGCGACAGCATCCAAAAGGGCGTTCTCGCCGGTTATCCTATGGTTTTCCTGAAAGCGACGCTGTACGACGGTTCGTATCACCCCGTTGACAGCTCCGAAATGGCGTTCAAAATGGCGGCGCAGATTGCGTTCAAGGACGGCATTCCGCAGGCGAGTCCGACGCTTTTGGAGCCTATCGGGCATTTGACCGTGACGATTCCCGACACATATCTCGGCGACATTATGAGCGACCTAAGCAAGCGGCGCGGCACGCCTATGGGAATGAGCGCGGACGGCGACGGCAGCCAGATTGTCGAGGCCGAGGTGCCTATGGGCGAGATGTCGAGCTACGCGATTGATTTGCGGAGCATTACGCAGGGGCGCGGCGGCTTCACGCTCGAATTCGTGCGGTACGAGGAGGCTCCCGCGACCGTTCAGGCGAAGATTGTCGAGGAGGCCAAGGCACTCGCAAGCGAGGAATAGGTATACATTATAATAAGCCCCGCTCCTCGGAGCGGGGCTTGCGCTATTCTTCTTCGGTTTCGATTGCGGGGGCGATTATCAGTCGCCCGCTCTCCGTTTCGTCACTTATATACTGCTCCTCGGTCTCCTGCTGCGCCTCTTGCAGCAGCTCAATCGCGTCCGAGATTTTATTAAACAGCTCAAAGTACATAGCCTTATAGTCCGGCATAAAACCCACCTCGTAATCGAATTTGGATATCTAAATTAGAATATATCAAAATTATAACATATCGAATACAATAAAACAAGTAGGAGATATTGTTATTATGGAAAAGTTTTTGCCGCAAAAAATTGAAAAAGAGGTTATTTCTATGCGAATAGCCTCGGATACACTTGCGGATATTGACAAAAAAGCCGCTGAAATCGGCATTAGCCGAAATGAGTTTATGAATCAATGTATTGCTTTTGCCCTCGCGAATATGGAAAACAAAAAAGACACGGGCGGTCAGTGACCGCCCGTGCGCCGTAATACGTCACGTTATTAATTTTCTTTCGTCAAAGTGCGCAGGTTGTCTTAAACCGCAATAGCAAGGGTTTTTTGGGTATTCGGAAACACTATATGCTGTGGTTTTGTAACTTATTACAAAAAACTTCCGCGGGGGTTGACAATCGAGGAACAATGTGTTACAATTCAGTTACAAAAAGCGAGAGGCACGCGCAAAACCCATACGGTGCAAGCAACTTGGAGGTAACTATGGCAACGACTACTGCACAAACTTCGCAGGCGGACGAGAAAACGGCGGGTGCCGTCGCGCTCGAATACAAGGGTCGCCCCCTTCGCCGCCGCGACAATTTAATATACTACGGTTCAATGGCTGACGAATACATAATAATGATGCAAATCACCGACACGGAGAAACAGGGCGACCTCGAAGTCCCGACGCGCGTCTCCGTACAGCTCCAACTCACCGATTCCGCGCTGAACGCGCGTGACCGCGTCGTTAAGGACGCGGTGAAAAACGGCTTTTATGAGGCAATCGACGTTGCCGCCGTGTGGCTCGACCGCGCTCTCGCGGGTAAAATGAGGTAGCGGCGATGAAGAGATTATCACGTTTACTCGCGGTTGTGCTGATTGTCTGCACGCTCGGCGCGACGCTCGCGGTCTCCGCTTCGGCGGCGGATAAGCTCGCGTACGGCGCGGCTACGGTCGATGCGACGCTGCTGAATATCCGCTCCGGTCCCAGCACGGATACCGACATTCTGTTCACAATCGGCGACAAAACAATCGTCGTTATCCTCGAAAAGACGAACAGCGAATGGTTTTACATCAACTTTGAGGGCAAAATCGGCTACGCAAAGTCCGAGTTTTTCACCGAAATCCTCAAAGCGGAGAATTTCTCCGCAACCGGTGAAGTCACCGGCACTGACGTGAGAATGCGCAAGAAGCCCGACACCTCCTCAAACGTCCTCACGACCTTCAACACGGGCGACACGCTCGCCGTCATCGGCATTAACAACGGCTGGTTCAAGGTCAAGGACGGCGGCAAAACGGGATATATCCGCTCCGACTTCTTGTCGGTCATCTCCGGCTACAACCCGACCAAGGCGACGAAGGGCGGCTCGCCCGCTCCGTCGAAAACCGGCAACGAGCTTGTGGACTACGCCCTCGGATACGTGGGTTACGAGTACCAGTACGGCGGAATGTCGCCGAAAACAGGGTTTGACTGCTCCGGCTTCGCGTCCTATGTGTTCAAGAACTTCGGCGTGACGCTCACGCGGAACTCCGCGGGTCAGTATAAGAATGACGGCACGAAGGTCTCCAAGGACGAACTCGCGCCCGGCGACCTGCTCTTCTTCGGCAGCGGCAAGAGCGTCGGTCACGTAGGAATCTATATGGGCGACAACGAATTTGTCCACGCCTCCGGCGAGCGCGTCGGCGTCGTAGTCAGCCGCCTCGACAGCACGTACTACATAAACCACTATATCGGCGCAAAGCGCATTTCGTTCTAACTGAAAACACATAAAACGGACGGTTCAAAAGACCGTCCGTTATTTTTTGTTTACAATCGCAATACTATGTGTTAGACTGGTTGCGAAAATGAATTTCGGAGGTTGACACTATGGAAACGAATACATTGCCCGCATACGGACTTCCCCGCCGCATTTGGCGCGCGCTCTACCCCACGCTGCTGTTCATCGTCGCGCTGAGTATCATCGCGATTATCGTTGCGGTGATTGCCGTTATGGTTCAGGCGGTGGGACAGGGACTCACGGATCCGGAGCAGATTACGCAGATGAGTCTGGACTTTATGGCGGAAAACCTGATGACGCTCAACCTCGCGGGACAGATTGCCGCGCTGATTATTTTCGTCCCTATGTGGTTCGCGACGCGGAAAAAATACCGCCGCTGGAACGGCGGCAAGCTCGATATCAAAACGATTCTGCTGCTTATCGCGCTTGCAATCGGCGCGTATTTCTTCATCTCGCTCGGCATCGGCCTGTCCGGACTCACGAAGATTTTCACGAGTTACGAGGCCGTGGAGGCGTCGCTGAGTTCCGGCAGCATACTGCTGCAAGTGCTGTCGCTCGGCATCGCCGCGCCGCTTGTCGAGGAGCTGTGCTTCCGCGGAATCACGCTCAACCGCCTGAGCAACGCGCCGCTCTGGGTTGCGATTGCTGTCCAGGCGGTGCTGTTCGGCGTCGCGCATATGAACCCGTTGCAGGGCATTTACGCCGGCATTATCGGGCTGCTGTTCGGGTATCTGTACACGCAGTTCCGCTCGATTTGGGTGCCGCTCATCGCGCACGCGACGTTTAACCTCGTCAACGTCGGGCTTGTCGCGCTCGGCGACATCGGCGATATCGCCGACGTCACGGAGGCCGCGGAGGAGGCGATGACGACGGGCGAGGTCGTCTCGTCGGTCGTGATGCTGCTCTGCGGACTGGGCGTCGCCGTCGCGTGCTTTATTGCGCTGAAAAAACGTATGCCCGCCCCTGTCGCGGCGGAAATCGCTGCGGAGCCGGCGGAGGATTGCAATATATGAATCAAAAATTGAATGTGTGTGCTGAAACGTGCTGGATAATCGGGTTAATATTACTTTGCGTCAGTCTGTGGATTGACAGTAAACTATTGATGATTCCGGCATTCGTTTTACTCGTTACGAGTTCAATTTACATAGCTGCAATTTCAATTAAGACGCGAAAACAACAGAAAGAAAAAAGCAAAGATAAAACCGACGAGACAATCGGGCGGCTGTGACTACCTATGCCCCTCGACGTTATCGAGGCGTTTCAGCGGACAGCCGCAGGCGCAATCGCCGGGGATTATGCGCGAAAAGTCGCCCGTGCGATAGCGGACGAGCGGCATCACGCGGCGCGTGAGCGTCGTTAAAACGACCTCGCCGCGCTCGCCGTCGGGCAGGACCACGCCCGAAATCGGGTCGATAATCTCGAAAATCATATCCGGCTCGCGAATGTGCATTCCCGCGTGCGCGCCGCAGTCCACCGCGCCGCCGAAGGCGGTTTCTGTCATTCCGTAGTGGCGGAAAACCTCGCAATTCCAGCGGTTTTCAAGCTCCGCGGCGATTTCGGCGGGGATATTGTCCGCGCTCAACAGAACAGATTTTAAGCGCGGCTGCCGTCCGGGGAGCCGCGCGATTTTTAGCATTTGAGCCGCGACGCCGACGGCGCAGTCCGCGCCGGATTCAAGGAGCGCGGCGCGCGCGTGTTCCGCGTCATCCACCTCGCCGTAGGTGACGGCGGAGCAGCCGAATCGCGCGACGGCGCGGGTCACGAGGTCGCACACGCCGCCGGACGCGGCGAAGCCGCCCGGCTCGCCGCCGCGCATAAAGAGCATTACGCGGCCGCCGCGCCGCGCGATATTTTGCATTCCGAATTGGAAGAAATGCGCCGTATTTTCCAGCTCCGCCGCGGAGAAATAGACGCGCTTCGGCTGTCCCGTCGTGCCGGAGGTCGGGAGCGTGACGACGCGCTCCGCCGCGTCGGGCGGGACGGCGAGGAACGCGAGCGGCTCCGCGCGCAGCTCCGATGGTGACGAAAAAGGCAGGGCTTGCAGCACCTCGGCGGCGGTCGCGCCGCTGAAATTGTGGTCGCGGAAACGCTCGCGGTAGTGACGGGAGTTGAGTGATTGCGCGAGCGTTTCACGGAGCCGTCGCAGTTGGTGCGCGTCGAGCGCGGCGCGGGACGGCGCGGCGGTTCCCAACTTTTCGCCGAGCCAGAGCGTGAGCGGGTTCATCGGAAATAGTCCTCCGCGAGGATTGCGTATTCGGCCTCGTCAATCCATTCCTTATCGACCTGCGCCCAAAATGCTTTGATTTTTGTCGCCTCGCGGCGCATAGCGTTGTCGGCAATCTCGAAATCCGCCGCTGTGTAAGGGCGCAAAATCAGGCGTTCGGTTTCGAGAGTTATCGGTGTCATTTTGCGTCCTCCTACTTATATTTCTCCGCGATTACAAGGCAATAGCCGAGCTGACGCGCGTCAATTCCGTTGCAAAACGGCTCGTTGTTCGCAATCGCCTCGGCGGCGTAGGTCACGAGCGCGGGCGTGTGGTCCTCGGCAATCGTGATGCCGAAGCCCGCCCATTTGAGGATTTTGCGGATATCGTCCGTTATCCACGGCAGACCCGGGCCTTGTTTTTTCGCAAAAATGTCGCTCATTATCAGCAGGCCGCGCGGCTTGACGACGCGCTCCGCCTCGTGCAGGGCCGCGATTGCGTCGTCCATCTCCGACAGGCTGCACTCAAAGAGGATTGCGTCAAATTCGCCGTCCGCGAACGGCAGGGCGGCCGCGTCGGCGCGCGTTATGTACGCCGAATTTTCGGCGGCGAGGTCCGCGCCGCGCGCGTCGATGCCGGATTTCCGCAGCAGCTCGACGGCGAGACCGTCGCCGCAGCCGACGTCGAGGACGCGCATTCCGGGTTTCAGCTGCGCGAGCCGGACGGCGCGCTCCGTGAGGTTCAGCCCGCCGGGGTGCCGCGATTTGCGCTCTGGGGTTTTGGCCGCTGTGAGGTAGCTCGCGCAGAACGGAATCAACTTCCCGTCGCGAAAAACGCTCAAACTGCAACGCGTCAGGCGTTCGAGGTCGAGCGTGTACGCGTCCTGAAACGCCATCGCAGAGACTGTGAAGCCGTGGGATTTCACGCGGCGCAGGA
>JAISJC010000125.1 GCA_031261745.1 Oscillospiraceae bacterium | reverse complement strand
GCGATCTCGTCGTATTCGCCCAGACCCGTGAGATTTACCTCAACCTCATACCCCTCGCGGCGGAGTTGTGACGCCCAGCTGTCGCGCTCCCCCGCGAGGTCGTTTTTCGCGTGTTCCCCAGCCGTGAGCATCAGCGGCGCGAGACGCGCTTTTTTCACGCCCGCACGGCGCAGACGCCCCTCAACGTAGGACAGCTCCGGAAAGCCCTCGACCGTGCCGATATACACGCGCTCGCGTCCGCGCGCTCGGAGCGTGTTTTCGAGCTGCGAATACGCGGCGTTCATCGGATGCTCCGAGCCGTGACCCATAAAAACATACGCCTCTCCGTCCCGCGGCGGTGCCATATGCGCGAGCAGAATGTCCGCCGTTTCGGCGTAATCCTCCGCGCTCCACAGCAGCGGCTTGCCGACCGTGAGCGAATCGAATTGAGCGCGGTACGGCGCGAGCTGCGATAACAGTTTGTCGTATTCGCTGCCCGCTATGACGTGCAGGCTCTGAAAAACCGCGTCGCGGCAGCCGCGTGCGAGCAACTGCTCAGCAAGTTCGGCCGCGTTCGGAATCGCGATCCCCTCCTCGCGCAGAATTTTCCGCGCGACCATTCCGGACGTAAACGCGCGGTAAAAATCCCGTTCCGGAAACGCGGCCGCGAGTGCGCGCTCGACATTCTCAATCGCGCGGCGCGCGTCCGCGTGTGTCGTGCCGAAGCTCACGGCGGCAATTGCCTTTTTTTCGCTCATACGCCGCGCTCCGTGATTTGGTACAGCAGGGCGTTGACGATTGCAGCGGCGACGTTGCTTCCGCCCTTGCGCCCGCGCGCGATGATGTACGGCGTTTCGCCGCCGAGGAACAGCTCCTTTGCCTCGACGACATTCACGAAACCGACGGGTACGCCGATAACGAGCGACGGCGACGCTTTCCCCTCCTCAATCAGGCGGTGCAGGGCGATTAACGCCGTCGGCGCGTTGCCGATTACGAAAATTTCCGCTCCGTCCTCTGCCGCGCGGCGCATTGAAATCTCCGCGCGCGTCGTCCCCTCGCGCTTTGCCGTCTCCGCGACGTCCGCGTCTGCGATATAGCACCGGACCTCGCAGCCGAGCGCGCGCAGAGCGGGCTTGGAAATGCCGGACAACGCCATTGTCGTGTCCGTGATAATCCGCGCGCCGCCGCGCAGAGCGTCAAGCCCGCGCGGCACGGCGTCCGGCGAGAAAACGAGGTTTTCGGCGTAGTCAAAATCCGCCGTCGTGTGGATTACGCGCTTGATTACGGCGGCGTTTTCCGGCGCAAGCGCGCGCGCACCCAGTTCGCGCGTGATTATTTCAAGGCTCCGCCGTTCGATTTCCATCGGCGCGAGTTTTTCTATCGCCATTTTATCAGCCCTCCAATCCCTTTTCGACGATTTCGTACACCATATCCATATCCAGCGCGCCACGCACAACGTCCGCGAGAAGATCGTACTGCTGCTCCTTATACGCGGCACTGTCCACAGCCTCCGCCACAGGTTCAAGCCCGCGACGCTTTGCGAGGATTGATGCGAACGCCGACGCGGCGCGGCCGCTGTCGAAAATCCCGTGGACGTAGGTTCCGGCGCAGTTGTCGCGCCACGCGCCGTCCGCCGTTTCGCTCCCGCCGCGCGTCACCCGCGTCAGCGACGCGCCGCCTGCGGCTTCGCTCTCGCCCATATGTATCTCGTAACCCTGAAATTCAATGCCCGACAGCGGCGCAAACATTCCGTCGATTTTCCCGAAGCGACCCGCAACCTGAACCGTCGTCTTTTCCTCGCGGAACACCGTATCGACGGGCAGGAGACCCATCCCCTCCATCTCGCCGCCGTGTTCCGTGCCGAACGGATCAGAGATACTGCGGCCCATCATCTGATATCCGCCGCACACGCCGAAAACGGGTTTCCCGTCCGCGGCGTATTGTTTTATCGCGTCCTCGATGCCGCCCGTGCGGAGCCAGAACAGGTCGTCCATTGTGTTCTTGCTGCCGGGAATGATTATCATATCCGGATTTCCCAGTTCGCGCACGTGCCGCACATACCGCACGGCGACGTTTTCAATGCGCTCCAAGGGGTTGAAGTCCGTGAAGTTAGATATGCGCGGCAGGCGGATTACGGCGATATCGATCTCTCCGCCGCTCTTATCGTGCGTTTCCACGCGCGCGGAAACGCTGTCCTCGTCCTCAATATCGAACCGCGCGAACGGCACGATGCCGACGACCGGCTTTTTGCAGAGGTCTTCGAGCATTTTCAGACCGGGGCGCAGGATTTCCACGTCGCCGCGGAATTTGTTGATAATCAGACCCCTGATTATGTCGCGCTCATCCGGTTCGATAATAGCGCACGTGCCGTACAGCGACGCGAAAACGCCGCCCTTGTCGATGTCTCCGACGAGCAGGACGGGCGCGCGCGCAATCTTCGCCATACCCATATTGACAAAATCGTCCTCGCGCAGATTGATTTCCGCGGGGCTGCCCGCGCCCTCAATTACTATGATGTCGTTGTCCGCGGAAAGGCTCTCATATACCTCGCGCACCTTCGGGATAATGTCCTTTTTTGTCGCGTAATACTCCCTCGCGGTGAGGTTTCCGACGGGCTTGCCCATTATGATGACCTGCGAACCCGTGTCACCCGTGGGTTTCAGTAAAACGGGGTTCATACGCACGTCGGGCGGCAGACCCGCCGCCTCCGCCTGAACGGCCTGCGCGCGTCCGAGTTCCAGCCCGTCCGCCGTCACATAGGAATTCAGTGCCATATTTTGCGACTTGAACGGCGCGACGCGGTATCCGTCCTGTTTGAATATGCGGCAGAGTGCCGCCGTCAGTATGCTTTTGCCGGCGTTTGACGCCGTTCCCTGTATCATCAGTCCCTTTGCCATAATTATTTCCCCTCCGTAATATCTGTCAGCGCGTCAATCAGCGCGTCGTTGTCGCTCTCACTCCGCACCGCAACGCGGTAAAAGCTGTCGTCCAGACCCGCGTAGTTTCCGCAGGATCGGATTAAAATTCCGCGGGCCGCGAGCGCGGCGGCGAGGTCAGTTTCCCGCGCGTTTTTGAGCAGCAGGTAATTCGCCGCGCCGTCAAAAACCGTAAAGCCGAGACGTGAAATCTCTCCGGCGAGGCGCGCGCGCTCACGCGCGGTATGTGCGCGGCTTCGCTCCGCAAAATCCCGCTCGCCGAGCGCGGCAATGCCGCAGGCCTCCGCGACGCCCGAAACCGCCCAGGGCGGACCCGCGTCGTAAAGCCGCGCAATCAGCTCCGTGTCGGCGGAAATGCAATAACCGAGACGAATGCCCGGCATTGCGAACATTTTTGTGAACGAGCGCAGCAGGACGAGGTTCGGGAACCGCGCGAGGTATGGTCTCATTGAATATGTTTCCGGCACGTCGAGAAAATCGTTGAAACACTCGTCAACGATCAGGCGCGCGCCGGTTTCAAGGCATCGCTCCGCGATTTTGAGCAGCAGCGGCGGCGGCGTGAGAACACCCGTCGGGTTGTTCGGGTTGCAGATATAGACCGCCCCAACGCCGTCAATGTCCGCCGTGAAAGCGTCCGTGACGCGAAAGCCGTTTCCCTCAAAAAGCGTGTGAAGGCGCACCTCGCAGCCGACGGCGGCGAGAGAATCCTCATACTCCGAGAACGTCGGCGCGGTCACAAGCGCGCTTTTCGGGCGCAGGGCGACGGCCAGGCGAAAAATCACGTCCGCCGCGCCGTTCCCGCAGAAAAACATCTCCGGCGGCAAATCCTCCGCCTGCGACAGCGCGCCGCGCAGGGCGCGGCACTGCGGGTCGGGGTACGCGACGCAGCCGTCCACCGCCGCGAGCGCGGCTTTTTTCACCGCTTCTGGCATTCCGAACGGATTTATGTTCGCCGAAAAGTCAATCGGCGTTTTGCCGTCGTGGGTCAGCGCGTATGTGAGGATGTCGCCGCCGTGTCTGTGCGTCATAAAATTTCGCCTCTTTTACTTTTCTTTGTACGCGGCGCACGCCTGCACAAACCGTTCCGCCGCCGCGCTCTCCCCCGCGAAATTCAGGTGCGGATATCCGGCGTACAGCGTCGCGGATGCGTGAACCGAGGACGCCGACGCGTCCCGTCCGGGCTTCGCAAGCGCGAATTCCGCGCCTTCGTCATCGCTCTCCGAATAGTGAAATTCGTGTGCGCGTATAGTCTCTCCCCTGCGGCAGAGCAGATTGTCGCGCTCCGCCGTCATCGTGAAGTAGCCGAACCGCCTCAGTCCGCCCGTCATTCGCGCCTCTCCGCCAATAACGCCGCACAGCTCGCGGCCGTCAACGCGCTCGTGCAGGTACATAAAGCCGCCGCACTCCGCGACCGTCGGCATACCGCCGCAGATCGCGCTTCTGACGGCTTCGCGCATCGCGGTGTTCGCCGACAAATGGTCGAGATACAGCTCCGGATAGCCGCCGCAGAGGTACAGGCCGTTACAGTCCTCCGGCAATTTCGCATCGCGGAGCGGCGAAAACTCGATTAGATCCGCGCCGTGCCGCCGCAGCTCGTCCAATCCGTCCTCGTACCGGAAGCAGAACGCCTCGTCGCTCGCCACGGCTATTTTTACGCGGTTCGTCGCGGGCGGCGCAATTTGCGGCGCATCAAGCTCCGGCGCGGTTCCCGCGAGCGCGAGCAGCGCGTCGAGGTCGATATGCTCCTCCGCCGCGTGGGCGAGCAGGTTGAGTTTTGCGCGTAAATCCGTGATTTCCGCCGCCGTGACAAGGCCGAGATGGCGGCTTTCAAGCTCCGCCTCGCGGATGCGCGGCAGACCGCCGAGGACGGTCAGACCCGTTTCGCCCTCGATAATGTCCCTGTAATACGCGACAGACGCGGCGGAAACGCCGTTGAGTATCACGGCTTTCAGCGTGTTTTCGCGGAAATCGCGGTAGCCGCGCACGGTCGCCGCCGCCGATATTGACATACCGCTCGGATCAACGACGAGAATCGACGGCGTTTCGGTCAGCCGCGCAAGATCAGCCGCGGAATTCTCGTCCGTGCGCGGCGACAGACCGTCATAAAAGCCCATAACGCCCTCGATAACCGCGATATCGCTCCCCGCGCCGTTCTTCGCCAGTAGTGGCGCGATATTCTCACGCCCGCAGAGAAAAGCGTCAAGGTTCCGCGCCTTCGCGCCCGTTACGCGGCTGTGAAACATCGGGTCGATGTAGTCGGGTCCGCTCTTGAACGCGGACGGCGTTAATCCGCGCTCAATCAGTGCGCGCAGGACGGCGCAGACGACGGTCGTCTTGCCGCAGCCGCTGTGCGTCCCCGCAATCATAATTCGCGGAAGTTTCATCAGTCTCCGCCTCCCGATATGATAAATACGGGGTTTTGTCCCGTCAGCATATGATATGTACCCGCTCTCCGCGTCCGCGCGGCGGAAATCTGCGCGACCTCCACGTCCGAAAGCCTGAGTTCTTCCATCACCGTCACGGCCTCGTGCAGGGTTTCGAGCGTAATCGCCGTGATTACGACGCGGAGCCTTGGGTTCCGCGCGAAAAGCGGCGTTAAAATCTCGCGGAGTCTGCCGCCGCTGCCGCCGACAAACACGCGGTCGGGCGTCGGCAGCCCGTCAAGCCCGTCAGGAGCTTCGGCGGCGATAATCTCGGAATTGAACGCACCTGTTTTGATGCGGTTTTCCACAATCAGCCGCAGAGCGTCCGCGTCGCGCTCCACCGCGAACACGCGGCCGCGGTTCGCGCGGCGGGCGAACTCCATCGAGCAGGACCCGGTTCCCGCGCCGACGTCAAGCACCGTGTCGCCGCGCGAGATGCGCAGCTTTGCCGCCGCAATCCAGCGGATTTCTTCCTTTGTCATCGGCGTGTCGCCACGCACAAAATCCGCGTCGCGCAGCGGCAAATCGGGGTTCGTGAATGCGGGATTTTCGAGCAGCATAACGGACATTTCGGAGGTGTTCATATTCGCAAGCTCCGCTGCCGTGCCGGAGATAATACGCTCATTTTCCGACGAGAGATTTTCGCCGATTCGCACGCCGACGAAGCCGAGACCCGCGGCATTGAGCCGCGCGCAGACCTCGCCCGCGCCGTTCCCGACGCCGCCCGTGAGCGCAAGCACTTTCTGGCTGTACGCGACCGCGCCGAGGAGCGGGGCCGCGCGGCCGTGCAGGCTGATTAGCTCCGCGTCGTCCCAGCGCGTTTGCAGGCGCGCGCAGAAATATTGCAGGCTGCCGATTCCGGGCAGAACGCGCACCTCGCCGTGTTCCGAGAGCGTCGGAATGAGCGTCCGCGCGGCCGAATAAAAGCCCGTGTCGCCGGACACGAGGATTGCCGCATCGCCGCCGGACGCGAGCGCGCGCTCCGCCGTTTCGCCATACGGCACAGCCGCAATATCCGCGCGCAGGCGGCGCAGGTCGCGCGCAATGCGCTCTGTCGCGATTACGGCGGCGCAACTCATTATAACGTCCGCCGCCTCGCGCGTCAAGCCCTGCGGCGCGCCCGGTCCCGCGCCGATGATATAAAACGTCCTCATAGCAATTCCTTAAACGACGCGCGGGCCGCGCTGACCGTGCGGTCCAGCTCGCGCCGCGCGTGAGCCGCGGAGACGAACATCGCCTCATACCGCGACGGCGGCAGGTAAATTCCGCGCCGCAGCATCGCGTGGAACCACGCGGCGTAACGCTCCCCGTCGCTGCGCGAGGCCGCGCCGAAGTCGGTGACCTCTTCCCTTGTGAAAAAAACGGTCATCAGCGAGCCGACGCGGTTGATTGTCACCGGTATTCCGACGCGCTTCGCCGCCTCCGCGACGGCCGTGGCAAGCTCTGCGCACGCGCCGTCAATCGCGGCATAAACCTCCGGATTTTCGTTCAAATAACGGAGCTGCGCCAGTCCCGCCGCCATAGCGACGGGGTTGCCGGACAGCGTTCCCGCCTGGTACACGTCGCCGAGCGGCGCGACATTTGCCATAAGCTCACGTCGTCCGCCGAACGCGCCGACGGGCATTCCGCCGCCGATGATTTTCCCGAACGTCACGAGGTCGGCGGCGACGCCGTACTTCTCCTGCGCGCCGCCCCGCGCGAGGCGGAAGCCCGTGATTACCTCGTCAAAAATCAGCAGCGCGCCGTTCTTGTCGCAGAGCTTTCGCAGGCCCTCCAAAAAGCCGTCGGCGGGCACGACGACGCCCATATTCGCCGCGACGGGTTCGACGATCACCGCCGCTATCTCGCGCGGGTTCGCGTCAAAAAGCGCGGCGACACTCAGTAAATTATTGTACCCCGCCGTGAGCGTCAGCGACGCGGACGACGCCGGAACGCCGCCCGAATCGGGCTTTCCGAACGTGAGCGCGCCGGAGCCTGCCTTTACGAGCATTGCGTCGCTGTGACCGTGGTAGCACCCCTCGAATTTAATGAGCTTTTCGCGCCCCGTCGCGCGGCGGGCGACGCGCACCGCGCTCATTACCGCCTCCGTGCCGCTTGACGTCATACGAACGGTTTCAAGTCCGGAGACCATTTCGCACATCAGCTCCGCGAGATTTACCTCGTCCTCACAGGGCGCGCCGAAGCTGAGGCCGCGCCGCACGGCGCGCTCCACAGCCTCGCGGATTTGTGGGTGATTGTGGCCGAGAATCAGCGGACCCCACGAGCAAACATAGTCTATGTATTTCGCGCCGTCAGCGTCGGTTATACGGCTGCCGCGCCCGCCGGATATGAACCTCGGCGTGCCGCCGACGGCTCCGAACGCGCGGACGGGACTGTTCACCCCGCCGGGCAGAACGCGCTTTGCGCGCGTGAAGAGTTCTTCCGAAACGCTCAACCTATATCACCCTTTCTGATTGCCCGCGCAAGCTCCGGCGCGTAATACGAAATCAGCATATCCGCGCCTGCGCGGTAAACGCCAATCGCGGTTTCACACATCACGGCGTACTCGTCGATCAGCCCCGCCGCGGCCGCCGTCTTAATCATCGCGTACTCGCCGCTTACGGAATACGCCGCGAGCGGGAGATTTGTCTGCGCGCGGACGCCCGCCAGAACGTCGAGATAGCTCATTGTGGGCTTGACCATAAGCATATCCGCGCCCTCGGCTTCGTCCGACGCCGCCTCCCGCAACGCCTCGCGGACGTTGTGGTAATCCATTTGGTATGTGCGCCTGTCGCCGAAAGCGGGCGCGGACTTCGCCGCCTCGCGGAACGGTCCGTAGAAGCCGGAGGCGTATTTCACGGCGTAGGACAGAATCAGCGCGTCCTCAAAGCCCGCACCGTCCAGACCCGCGCGAATCGCGCCGACGCGGAAGTCCATCATATCGCTCGGTGCGATAATATCCGCGCCCGCGCGCGCGTGGGAAACGGCTGTTTTTGTGAGCAGTTCCAGCGTTTTGTCGTTGTTGATTTTGCCGTTTTCCACGACGCCGCAATGGCCGTGCGACGTGTATTCGCACAGGCACGCGTCGGAAATCAACAGAGCGGCGGGAAAGTCGCGGCGCAGGGTACGGAGCACGTTCTGAACCGCGCCGTCGTCCGCCCACGCGCCGGAGCCGGTTTCGTCCTTATGTTCCGGCAATCCGAACAGCAGAAACTTGTCCGCGCCCGCGTCAAGACAGCTCGCGACGGCCTCGCCGACCGTGTCGGCCGAATAGTGGTACTGCCCCGGCATTGAGCCGATTTCGTTCCGCACGCCGCTGCCTTCGGTGATGAACAGCGGATAAATCAGGCTCTTTTCCGATACTCGCGTTTCGCGCGCAAGCTCGCGAACGCCGGCGTTTACGCGCAGTCGGCGCGGTCTTTTCGTGAAATCCAATGCTGCCATACTATTTGCCCTCCAAAATTACGTTAATAAGCTCGTCAATCGACGCGTTTTTCGCCGTTATTGTCTTAAATCCGCGCCCGCGCGCCGCCGCCTCCGTCGCGGAACCGATACACGCCGCTGTGAGCTGCGAAAATTCCTTTTCGGAAACGCCCTCCGCCGCGAGCGACTCCGCGAAGCCGCGAACCGTGGACGCGCTCGTGAAGCACACGAGGTCAAGCTCGTTGCCGCGCAACGCCGCCGCCATTGCCGCGCTCTTTTCGGAGATGTATTTCGTCCTGTAAACGGCGATATCGTCGTAGAGGATTTTCGCGTCCGTGAGAATTTCAGTCAGGTCGCCCGCGCCCTCCTCGGCGCGGAAAATTAGTACGCGCCCGGCGGGCGGAACGCGCTCCGTAAGACCGCGCGCGAGCGCGGCCGCGCTGTATTTTTCGGGGACAAAATCCGCGCGAAGTCCGATTTCCGCGAGGGCGTCCGACGTCGCGGAACCGACGGCCGCAATTTTCACGGGCGCAAGCAGACGCGCGTCGGCGTTCAGACCGCCCAACAGTTCGCAGAGGGACGACACGCCGCTCGGACTTGTGAGCGCGAGCCATTTGTACCGCGCAATATCGCGCAGTGCGGTCTCCGCCGGCACGTTGCGCTCGATATGCTCTGTTTCAATGCACGGATACGCGATTACCTCCGCGCCGAGCGCGCGAAGCCTGTTCGTCAGCGTTCCCGCCCTGTCGCGCGGGCGCGTGACAGCGATTCGCCTGCCTTTCAGCGGCAGATTTCCGAACCAGTCGAATCTTTCGCCGAGCGAGCAGACACGGCCGACGACGAGCAGCGCGGGGCTTTTTACGCCGCGATCACGCGCGAGAGCGTAAATCCCCGACACCGTGCCGAGCGTCACGCGCTGATTCGGTCTCGTGCCGTTTTCAATAATCGCGGCGGGCATATCCGCCGCCATTCCCGCCGCGATCAGGCCGCCCGTAATCTCGCCCATTGTCGCGACGCCCATCAGAAATACGAGCGTCCCGTCCGCTTTTACGAGCGCGGGAAAGTCAATCGACAGCTCGCCGCCCGCGCGCGCGTGACCCGTAATGACGTGGACCGACGAGCAGAAATCGCGGTGCGTCACGGGTATGCCGGCGTATGCCGGCGCGGCGAACGCCGAGGTCACGCCCGGAACGACCTCAAACGCGATGCCGTTCTGTTGCAGCAGCTCTAACTCCTCGCCGCCGCGCCCGAACAGGAACGGGTCGCCGCCTTTCAGTCGCACGATGAGCTTGCCGTCCAGCGCGTTTTTCAGCAGGATTTTGTTGATTTCGTCCTGCGGGACGGCGTGATTGCCGCTCTGCTTACCGACGAAAATCCGTTCCGCGCCGCGCGGGAGCATATCGAGAATCTCGTCCGAAACGAGCCTGTCGTATACGACGACCTCCGCCGCGCCTATTGCCTCCGCACCGCGCAGTGTCAGCAGTCCCGCGTCGCCGGGACCCGCCCCGACGAGAATTACCTTGCCGCTATTCATTCAAAAACCCCCTTGCCAGAGCGGCGGCGGCCGCCGTCAGGCCGTCCGCGTCCGAAATTGCGCTTGCGAAGCGCGGTTCACCGTCCGCGCCGACGAGCATTCCGCTGATTTTGTAGCCGCCGCCGTCCCTTATCGCGTAGGCCGCGACGGGTGCGGTGCAGTCCGCGCCGAGCGCGGCCGTGAACGCGCGTTCCGCGCGGGCGCAAAGCTCCGACTCCGCGCTGTGAAACAGTTTAAGGTATTCCGTATTCTCGCCAGCGCGCGATTGAACCGCAATTATACCCTGACACGCGGCGGGCAGCATCTCCTCCGGCGTGAAAAGTCTGCTGATTCGCGCGTCCAGTCCGAGGCGTTTCAGCCCCGCCGCCGCGAGTACGAGCGCGGAATATTCTCCGCCGTCGAGCTTGCCGAGCCGCGTCGGCACATTGCCGCGCACGGGCGCGACGCGCATTTCGGGGTACAGGCGTTTGAGCTGTACGGCGCGGCGGGCGGAGGAACAGCCGATAGGCTTTGACGCGTCAAGCTCCGCTATCCCTTGCGGCAGAACGAGCGCGTCGCGCGCGTCCTCGCGCGCGGAGAACGCCGCGAACGGCAGCGCGGGGTTCTCTCCCACCGGCATATCCTTGCAGCTGTGGACGCTGATGTCGCCCGCGCCGGACAGCAGCGCGGCGTCCAGCTCCTTTACGAATACGCCCTTGCCGCCGATTTCGTCGAGCGTGCGGTCGAGGATTTTGTCGCCCGTGGTTTTCATCGTTATCAGCTCCGTTCGGAGCGTCGCGTCAAACGCGTGTATCGCGTCAATTACAAGCTCAGCCTGACGCACGGCGAGCGCGCTCTCGCGGCTCAAAACGCGTATCGTTCTCATAGGCTTGAAAGCACCTCCCGTATTCTTCTCGCCGCCTCGGCGGCCGCCGCGTGGTCCCCGCCGCGCGACACGACGCCCGCGCTGACCGTTTCGCCGACGCAGGACGCCGGGAACCAGAAGGTGCAATCCTCCGGCGCGTCCGCCACGGACAGCGCGATTCCGCGCTCCCGCGCCTCGCGCGTGACGGCGGCGTTCACCTCGCGTGAATTTGTCGCGGCGACGGCGAGAAACGCGCCGTCGAGGTCGTTTTCGCGGTATTCGCGCTCAATATAGCTCACGCCGCCGGCTTTTTCGCGTATTTCCGGCGCAATCAGAGTGACCGCCGCGCCGTAGGTTCGCAGGACCGCCGCGCGGCGGCACGCGACGGCTCCGCCGCCGATTATGACGCACCGCTCGCCCGCGAGTTGCACGAACATCGGGAACCGCGGCGGGGCTGAAACGCTCTCCCTCTCCGTGAATTCCGCACCCGTGAGCAGCTCTGCCAGCTCCGCGAGCGTATAGCCGCGCTCCTCGCGCGGGCGTGAGATGAGAATGACCCGCGCGCCCGTTTCCTCCGCCGCCGCAAGCTTTTCGGGCAGACCGCCCGCGCCGCCCGTGTCCTTGGTGACGATATATTCGGCGTTCACGGCGCGAAGCGTCGCGGCGTTCAGCTCACGCGAGAACGGCCCCTGCATACAGATTAATTGTTTGCCCGAAAAGCCGAGCTCCGACGCTTTTTTTACGCCGTCCGCGTCCGGCAAAATCCGCGCGAACAGGCGCGTCTTATAGTCGCGCACGGCCGTAAATTCGCGCAGCTCCTTGCTTCCCGTCGTGAGAAGCGCGTTGCCCGTGAGCTTGTTTAACAGCTCCGCCGCCGCGCGCGTCGTTTCAACGCGAAGCACCGTCTCGCCGCCGCCGGATGCGGGGCGGACAAGCCGCAGATAGCGTATGCCAAGCTCCTCGCAAGACGCGCGCAGATTGTCGGAAACAAGCACGGCGTAGGGGTGCGTCGCGTCGGCGACCGTGTCAAAATCACGCAGAAAGCGCGTCATTTCGTCCCTGTCGAGCCGCCCCTCGCGCACCGTAATTCCGCTCATTGCCGGCATCACCGCGCCGCCGTAATCCGTTGCGACGCAGACCGTCGCGGGGACGCCGCAGGCGGATAAATGCCCGCAGAGCCGCCGCCCGTCGCTCGTTCCGGAGAACACCGCGAGGTTCACTTTTTTCCCTCGTAGCCGCGCGGCGTGGCGAGTTTTCCGTTGATTACGCGCGTTCGGCTGTTGCCGACGACGACCGTCGTAAACATATCGACGCTCGTTTCCGCAAGCTCCGCGAGCGTGAGGATTCGCGCCTCCTCGCCCTCGCGCCCGATATTACGCACGGTGCCGCAGGGTGTTTCGGGGCTTTTCGATTCGAGCATAAGCGCGCACGCGCGGCGCAGGTGGTCGGCGCGTTTTATGCTCCCCGGATTGTATATGCACAGCACAAAATCCGCCTCGGCGGCGAGGCGCACGCGCTTTTCTATCGTTTCCCACGGCGTTAAGAGGTCGCTCAGGCTGATTACGGCGAAGTCGTGCATAAGCGGCGCGCCGAGGACCGCCGCCGCGCTCGTCGCGGCGGTCACGCCGGGGATAACCTCAATTTCAAGCTCCGGATAGTCGCGGCAGACCTCAATAACAAGCCCCGCCATTCCGTAAACGCCCGCGTCACCGGAGGACACAACTGAAACCGTTTCGCCCGTGAGCGCGCGGTCGCGCGCGGCCTCGCACCGTTCGCGCTCCTGCGTCATCGCCGAGCTGATGATGAATTTTCCCTCCGTCAGCGGCGCAATCAGGTCGAGGTATACGCCGTAGCCCGCTATCGCGCCGCTATCGCGGATTGCCCGCGCCGCGCGGGGCGTGATTTCCTCCGGTCCGCCGGGACCGATGCTTACAATGTATATTTTCATACGTTACTCCTTACGCTGTCGCGATAAGCCGCCCAGCGGTAAAATTCGCCGTGGTGCTTTTCGATTATCTCCTCGGTTTCGCGCAACGCCGCCGCGTTGTGTTCGCCGCGCCCGCCGTCCGAGATGCCGTCCATATCGAGCAGAATCACCCCCGGCAGCTCTGCCGCCGCGGGGTCAATGTCGCGCGGGACGGCGAGGTCGAGGATCAGGCGCGGCGGCTTTGCCATTGCGGCGAATTGCTCCGCCGTCATCGTGTGGTGCGGGCTTGTCGTCGCGCTGCACAGCAGGTCGCAACCATCAATCGCGGCGGCGCGCTCGTCATAGCTCACGGTGTCGCAACCTTGCGGCACAACGGTTTCGCCGTGGCGATAGCTCCTCAGAGTCACCGTGACGGAACAGCCCGCCCCGCGCAGCAGCGTCGCCGACAGCCGCCCCATTTCGCCGTTGCCGATGACGACGGCGCGTTTGCCGTCCAGTCCACCGAGGCGTTCGCCCGCGAGCAAAACCGCACGTTCCGCGACGGATGTCGGCACACCCGTTAAGCGCACGCGCGTCCGCGCCTCCTTGCCCGCCGTGACAGCGAGGCGAAACAGCGTCCGCAACGCGCCGTCCGAGGCGTGCGTTTCCCGCGCGGCGGTCATCGCGCCGCGCAGCTGCGTCAAAATCTGCTCCTCACCGAGGATTTGTGAGCGCAGGCCGCAGGCGATTTCAAACAGCCGCCGCGACGCCGCCGCTCCGTGAAACACCGCAAAATACGGCGCGAAACGCGCGGCGTCAAGCCCCGCGGCGGCGCACAAAAGCGCGACGGGTTCGATTTCCGCTCCGTTTTCGACGGAGAAAAACACCTCGCAGCGGTTGCAGGTCGAGAGGATTACGCATCCGAGAACGCCGTCCGCGCCGCTCAAAGCCGCGAGTAACTCTCGCACGCGCGAGTCCGCGAACCCGAAATGCCCGCGCACCTCGACGTTCGCCATCCGCCAGTCCATTCCGCACGATATCAGCTTCAAAATACCGCCTCCCAATCGCATACGGCGACGGCGACAGTCGCGCCGTTCCCCGCCGTTTTTTTCACTTGCAATTCGCCGCCGCTTGATAAAACGGCCGCGCGTTCGCATACATTGCCGACGCCGACGGTGCTTTTCACGAAGTCTGATTCCGAAAATTCGCCCTCGGCGGCCGCCAGCTCCGCCGCCGAATAGAACGCGAGCGGCGCGGAAAACGCGCGCGCCAGCTCCGAAATCGCCGGCTCGTCCGATTTGAGGTCAACGCTCGCGACGGCGGCGACGGCCGCCGAATGGATATCCGCATCTTCCAACGCCGCGCGCGCGAGGGCGATTACGCTCTGCGCCGCCGCGCCGCGTCGGCACCCCGCACCGAGGTGCGCCGTCCGTGGGATCAGGTGCAGTGTGTGCGGAAAATCGCGGCGTTCGCGCCGTGTCGAGATGACGATGCCGCACTCCGCGTCGCCGCGCTCCGTCAAACCTTGCGGCAACTCGCCTGTGACGGGAAAATCGCTGCGAAAACTGACACTCTCCCCGCGCAGTAACGCCGCCGAGATGTGCTTAATCTCGCGCGTGTCCGCAATTGCACAGTTATGCTCCGCCGCCCACGTGTCGGCGGCGAAAACGCCGTTAATATCCGTCGCTGTCGTGATTACAGCCGCCGCGCCGAGCGCGTCGGCGAGCCGCGCCGCGAGCCTGTTCGCGCCGCCGATATGCCCCGACAGGAGCGGGATTACGAACCGCCCCGCCTCGTCCGCGACGAGAACTGCGGGGTCGCGGTCCTTTTTTTCAATTAGCGGCGCGATGCCGCGCACGGCAATCCCCGCCGCGCAGATGAAAACGAGCGCGTCAAAGCCGCCCCAGACCTCGGCGACAAGCTCCGCGAGGGAACCGCGCGGTCCCAGACCCGCGAACAGCGCAAGCTCGTGTTCGGGCAGCAGCTCCGCGAGCCGCCGACCGAGGGCGTGCCCGCGCTCCGTAAACGATATTGCGGCGATTTTCATTCCGCGCCCCGCCTGAATTCGGTCGTGAACACGGGGTCGTAGAGCTTCGAGCGGTCATAAATCCCGCCGAGAAATTCGCCGACGGTCACGAGCGCGGTCTTTGCAATGCCCGCCGCGCGGGCCGCCTCCGCCATTTCGCCGACTGTCGTCCGCAGGATTTTTTCGTCCGGCCAAGTCGCCTTATATACAATCGCGGCGGGCGTGTTTTCCGTGTATCCGCCGAGAATCAGGCGGCGCGACAGCTCGCCGAGCATTCCCGTCGAGAGGAAAATTACCATTGTCGCACCGTGCGCCGCGAGCGACGAAATTTCTTCGGCTTCCGGCACGGGCGTCCGCCCCTCCATACGCGTGAGGATTACGGTCTGGCTGATTCCGGGCAGCGTGTATTCCGAGCGCAGGGACGCCGCCGCGCCGCAAAAGGAGCTTACACCCGGACAGACGTCGTATGCCACCCCCGCCGCATCCAAAAGCTCCATTTGCTCGCGCACCGCGCCGTAAATGCTCGAATCCCCCGTGTGCAGGCGGACAATCTCCGCGCCCGCGCGCTGCGGCGCGGTCATAACCGCAATCACCTCTTCGAGCGTCATTTCCGCGCTGTTGAAAATCTCACAGCCGCTCTTCGCGCGCGATAACAGCGCGGGGTTCACGAGCGAGCCCGCGTAGATAATCGCGTCCGCCGTTTCAATATACCGCGCGCCGCGCAGGGTAATTAAGTCCTCCGCGCCGGGTCCGGCTCCGACAAAATGAACCATTTAATGCCTCTCCTTTACAACAATAACAGAAAAATATCCCGCCGACGCGTCCAGTTCCTCTGCGCCGCGCGCAACGCTTTCGCCCTCCATACCGCAGTTCGTCACGGCGGCAATATCCGCGTCGATACGACCGAGTGCCGCCGTCAGGGCGGGCATTTTGCCCCCCGCTTTCATCAGCACTTTATTCCCCGGCAGTCCGATCCACGCCTCCGGCTTCATTGACGACGCGGGGACGATTACGAGCGGCTCCTTGCCCTCGCAAAGGCTCTCGCCGAGGCGCGCCGCGGCGGCGCAGAACGACGTAATCCCAGGGATTGTCTGCGTCTCAAAACCCATTGCCGCGACACGCTTTTGTATGTAGCAGTACGTTGAGTAGACCGACGGGTCGCCGAGCGTTATAAATGCAATATTATCGCCGTTCGACAGCCGTTCCGCCAGTATTTTCGCCGTTTCATCGTAGCACGCGTCGGCTTCGCGCCGGTTCCCGGACATCGGCGACGGGCAGAGTATAAGCTCCTTGCCCGCGATGTAGGACTGCGCGATTGCAAGCGCGGCTTTGTCGCCGCTCCCCGTGTCCGGCACGGCTACGGCGTCGGCTTCGCGCAGAATCCGCACCGCTTTAATCGTCAAAAGTTCCGGGTCGC
This sequence comes from Oscillospiraceae bacterium, assembly GCA_031261745.1. Classification (GTDB taxonomy): domain Bacteria; phylum Bacillota; class Clostridia; order Oscillospirales; family Oscillospiraceae; genus JAIRRO01. Next base: position 15,606 of record JAISJC010000125.1, on the reverse strand, counting down.
CGGGGCCGACGCCGACCCCGTAAAGTGTTCCTTTTTTCATTTTCAATCCCCTATCCGCTGTTCTTTTAATCTTGAAAGCAACCTGTCCGCCCCGTCAGAGCGGAACAACTCGCCGTACTCATTGGAAAACATTATAAACTCGATTTGTGCGATTCCGGCGGCTTCGGCACGGCGGCGCAAGTTCTGCGCGATTTTGCCCGCGATTGACGCGATTACCGCGCCATCCAGTCCGCAAGTGCGTAAAACCGCGATTGCCGCGTCCGCCGTCACGCTCTCAAACACGGCTCGGACGGTATCCGTGTCCGCGCCGCAGAGCGCGGCGTGAGCCGCGAAAACCTCCGCGCGGCCGTCCGCCGTGCGCGAGTGCGTGTTGAACACGCCCGCCGCCGTTTTCACGAGCTTGCCCGCGTGTGCGATGAGCAGTATCTCCGAAAACCCCCTGTAAACGGCGTAATCTATCGCCTCACCGAGGAAATTGGAGCATTTCGCACCACGAATGTCCGCAAGTCCGAGCGTTTCCGCGAAGTCGCGCCCGTAATTCCCCGGCGTCATCAGAAGCGCGGACGCGCCCGCGGCGCGGATCGTGTCGATATCCAGACGGATTGTGTCGATCAGCGCGCGCTCGCTCATTGGCTCGACAATGCCGCTCGTGCCGAGGATTGAAATCCCGCCGACGATTCCGAGTTGCGGGTTGAACGTCCGCGCCGCGACATCTTCGCCACCGGGAACGGAGATTACCGCGCGGAGTGCGCCGCCGCAACCGGTCTCGGCGCAGGCGCGGCGCAGTTCGTCCTCAATCATCCGGCGCGGCACGGGGTTAATCGCCGCCATACCGACGGGAACGGACAACCCCGGACGCGTCACGCGTCCGACGCCGGCTCCGCCGTCAACCTCGAACAAATCCGAATCCAAACGCGAAACCTCCGCGTATATGAGCAGTCCGTGCGTCGCGTCCGGGTCGTCGCCTCCGTCCTTTCGGACGGCGCATCGCGCGGTTGTCTCCGTCAGTGTGCTGTCGAGGACTTCGAGCAAAAGCTCAATCCCGCGCGGCGTTGTTAGTCTCACGGCTTCGCTCTTCCGCCCCGTGAGCAGTAACATCGCGGCGGCTCGTGCCGCTGCGGCGGCGCAGCTTCCGGTCGTCCAGCCCCGGCGCAGTTCGCGCCCGTCCTGCACAAGTATAGGCTCTGACAACAGTCCGAAAGTCTCACTCATCACAGCGTACACTCCTTAAAATAGACAAAAAAAGACTGCGGCAAATCAATGCCGCAGCCGTTTTTCTGCGTTCCGAAACGCTTTCGCGCACAGCAAAATTCCGTGCGTACAGCGAAAGCGCGCAACCCCATATCGTCAAAATCCGTGGCGTGAGGTCATTGTTTTGAGCAGGTATTCCGGCTTGCGTGGATACACACAGTCAGTCAGCCTTCCCGGTTTCCCAGTGACCAATGCTTTCGCATTAACAGACAGTGCCTCGCGCATACGGCGGCGGGACCGCGCCGGCATCTCACCGGCTTCCCTCTTAGCCGCCGTGCGAATAAACGCACGGCGGAACTCAAACAAATAATTCAATTTTCTTAACTATATTGTATATGCCCGCGCGGGCTTTGTCAATATAATTTTTATATGCGGTTCTCGTTTCTCGCGATGATGTCGTTCTGCTGGTCGGTGCCGAGTTCGACAAAATATGCCGAATATCCGGCGATGCGAACGACGAGGTCGCGGTACTGCGTCGGTTCAATCTGCGCCTTGCGGAGGGTCTCCGTATCCACGACGTTGTATTGGCACTCCAAGCCTCCGGCGGCAAAATACGCCTTCGTCATATCGCGCAGCTTCGCGATGCCGTCGTCACGGCTCAAAACCGTCGGATGCATACGCAAATTCAACGCCATTCCGTCCATAAAACGCGTGTGGTCGAAGCAGACGGCGGACGCGAACACGGCCGTCGGCCCCTGCCCGTCGCGGCTCTGCGCGGGCGACATTGCGTCCGCAATAGGCTCGCCCGTGCGTCGGCCGTCCGGCGTAGCCCACGTGTCGTAGCCCTGAGAAACGTGGTCGCTCGCACCGTACATTCCCGCCTTGTAGACGCCGGAACGCTGGCTTGAACATTCGCGGCACTGCTCGTAGTAGAGGTCAACGACGTACTTCATCTCCATATCCGCGTACGCGTCGCCGTTGCCGTAGTGCGGAACCTCGCTCAAAATGCGCTGGCGCAGCGGCTCATAGCCGTCCCAGTTCGCCATAACGGCGTCATAGATTTCGCGCGTCGTCGCGAGCTTTTTGTCGAAGCACATATACTTGATTGTCGTGAAACTGTCCGCGATTGTCGCGAGGCCCGTCGCGGTACCGCCGTAGGAATTGTACTTACAACCGCCGGAAACGCAGTCGAGACCTTTCTCCATACAGCCCTCCATAGAAATGGACAGTCCCGGCTGCGGCATATTGTACCCGACGAGATATTCGGCGTAGTTGTTGATGGTCACATACCATTTGAGCAGGTAATTCGTGAGCTTCGCGTAAGCGTCGCGAACCTCCCCTATGGTTTTCATATCGTACAGATAGCCGGAACGGACCTCCTCCGGTGCCTGTTTACCGTTGAGCGGGTTGATACCGTTGTTGAGTGCCATATCGAGGATTACGCCGTAGTACAGGCTCGCGTGGGACGCGCCGACGCCGTTCGGCGCGGGGTAATCCGTACCCGAACCGACAATCTCCTGACAACCGATGATGCTGTAATCGCGCGCGTCTTTCAGCTCGAACCCAAGTTCCTTAATCAGCCCCGGAATAATCACATCGTCGTTCTGGAACAGCGGCAGCCCGCCGACGAGCTTCGACGTTTCAAGCGCGCAACCCCACAGTTCGTCGGGCGTGTTCTTGTTTACGCGCATTGATACGGTCGGGTCGTGGAGCTTCAAGCGGCCTATGGTTTCAAGCACCATATATGTGACGACATTCGTCGCGTCCTCACCCGTGTCGGGGTCAACTCCGCCGATTGTCGTGTGCTGATACGTGTTACCGATGCCCGTCGTCATCGCGAGTTTGCCCATACCGCCCTCGTATGCACAGTTGGCTTTCAGGAAAAACGCGTCCGTAATCTCCTGCGCCTCGTCGAGCGTGAGCTTGCCGCTCTCCAAGTCCTTTTTCAGGAACGGATACGTGTACTGGTCGAAGCGGCCGAACGCCGGAGCCGGCATCGGGCAGTCAATCGACAAAAACAGCTGATACAGCATAGCCGCCTGGCACGCTTCCCAGTAATCCCGCGCGGGATTTTCGGATATCCACGCGAGGGACGCGGACATTCTTTCAAGTTCAGCTTTGCGCTTGGGTTCGGCGGTGGTTTTTGCAAGCTCCTCGCACTTTTCGGCGTAGCGGCTGACGAAAATCGACGCGGCTTCGCACTCCATAGCGGCGGCCTGATAGAACAGGTATTTCGACATATCGCCGCCCATCACGTTGCCGCGCCGCGCGTCGAGATAATCCTGCGCCTGCCTGCGGATTGCGCCGTAGCCGACGTTGATTATCTTCTGCCAGCCCGGCGTCAGGTGACCCGCGGGGAGCATCATTGTACCCGGTCGGCCTGAGTCGCCGTAGTCGCACGCGCCGAGGTCAAAGAAGTCGCGCGCGCCCTCCGGCAGCCACGCGTCGCCGACGGCGTAGTTTGAGATTCCGCCCGAATCGGCGGGCAGGTTGCGCATACGCTGCAAGTCCTCCTTGGAGATGCAGAGCGCGATGTCGTCCTTTTTCGGGTCGTTGTAATACATTCCGTCGCCGCGCAGCTCCCACTCCGTCTCAATATTCGGCATTAATGCCCAGTACGCGCCCGACGATCCGCAGAAATTCTTCGCCTTGTTGCCGACGATGATTTCATTGTCCTCGACGCGGATTGTCATATTTGAGACGATGTGCTTCGTAATCATCGGTTTTTTGAGAAGCGGCACGACGTTCGCAAATTGGCTGTTCGCCTCGGCGTTCAGCTCCGCGCGCTCCGCGTCCGCCTGAATTATGCGGTCGCGAATGCGTTGGCGGTACGCCCAAATGCGGTCTGTTACGGGTTTGAATTGGTACATAATAACCCTCCATAAAAGAAATATATTTTTGCTTTAATCATATCACGAGGGCGCGCAAAAGTCAAGAGTAATAATGCGAATAATTTGCATTATGAACGCCACCCTGACGGGCGGCGTTCTGTTTTTATTGACAAATTTCGCAATTTGATTTACACTACCCGCAGAGGGTAGTTAAAGGACGGTTCGCCGAACCTCTCCTGAGGTAAACCGAAGGGAGGTGACGCTCTGATGTCTGTATATGAGGCGTTAATGGTGGCACTTGCGTTGGCAATGCTCATCACGGCAATTCTGAAAGACAAAAGAAAATGAACCGCTCCCAGCTCAAAGGACGGTTCATTTCTTTTGAAATAGCTTAACCTGATGGGCGAGCCGTTTGGCACTGCCCTCTGCCATAATAATAACTTAATTTTGCTGATTTGTCAAGAGTAAAGTTCGTTTAGTTGAACTTTACTCTTAATTTTACTCTTACTCCGGCTTTTTCAGTTCGTCGGCTTTTGCGGCGAGGTTGTCGCCGGGGCGGAAATTGCCGTCCGCAAAGAGCTTGAAGCACTTGGTGCAGAGCGTGCAGCGTTTCGTCGGTTCAAGGACACACATACGCATATCGTCGCCCATATAGTTGTAGTATTTCGAGCCGTCCGGCTGCTCGCGGCGCGTAATCGTTCCCCACGTGCCGTTCACCCAAGTCGCCATAAACTGAATGTTTCCGTGGACCTGTGTGAAGTTAATCGGGCTGTGCCAGATGTTCGGCGGGAGGCGGACGACGGTCGGCTTGTCGAGGATATACAGCTCCATATCGTCCGGCGACGCGCCGATGTAAAACTCGATTCTCGCGGGAAAGTCGAACACGTCAATCGTGCCGTCCTTGCCCGTATTGCCGCCGAGGAAGAATATGTACTCCTCCCCCTGGTGCATATGCGCGTCCTCCATCGGGAAGTCGCCGTTAAAGACCTGGAATCCTACGTGCAGCCCCGCCTCTTTCATATACGTCGTGCCGCGGAAATACGCCTGCGGCGTGGGACACCACGGACCCCACTCCGTCGTTTCAATCGGCAGCTCACACACGAGGTCGGCGACGGTCAGATACTCGCCCTCGGCGGTGATGAGCTTCGCGGGCGCGGCGGCGTTACCGTGCTGACGCTCAAACGAACCCGCGAGCAGCGAGGCCTGATATGTCATCGGCTTGTTGCACTTCGTGACGATAATGTCGCCGTGCTGCCAGTTGCGCGGAATGCGCACGACCGACGGCTTCGTGATGACGATATCCGTCAAATCCGTCTGCGTGGGGCCAAGGCTCAGGTGAACCTCCGCGTCCCAGCTGCTGAACACGTCCGGCAGTTCGCCGCCGAGGAAAATCAGGTACTGCTCGACGTTGTGGCGGTGCAGACCGCCTTCGATTACCTTGCGCGTCGTGATGCTCTGATAAATCGTTGAATAGGTGCTACCGGGGATTTCCGCTTCGCCCTTAAAGCCGGTGTAGGGCGGCAGAATCGTGTGGAAAAGGTGGTCAAACTTACCCATAGAACAATGCTCCTTATTATGTAGTTTTGTTGATAATTGCCATTATATCACCTATATAATGCCATTGCAAGGGGAAAATGCTTTGACAAGTATCGGAAAATAATATATAATATAATTAAAACAATCGGGGGGCGGTATTAATGCCATACAAAATCGGAGAAGTTGCGCGGATTCTCGGTATTTCCGCCGACCTTTTGCGCTATTATGAGGAAAAGGGCGTCGTCGCGCCCGCGAAAGACCCGCAGAACAATTACCGCTATTACGACACGTGGGACATCAATTACCTTATCGACTGCCTGTGGTACAAGAATTTCGGGTTCGGCATTGAGCAGGTCGCAAGTATGGTCACGGAATATTCTTATGACACGCTCGCACAGACGCTCGAAGCGAAGAGCGAGGAGCTGCGCGCGTCAATTCGCCACCAGGAGCTGCTGTTGCAACGCATTTCCAAGTTTCAGGAACGACTTGCCGAGACAAAGAGTTTCGTCGGGCAATGCGATTTGCGCGAGTGCGCCGCGTTTTACTGCTACATAAACCGCCACAATTCAGAATACGACAACCGCAGCGGAACTGCGGAGCTGTCGCGCCGCTGGCTGAAATATATGCCGTTTTCGCGGAGGTATTTTGAGATTCCAGAGGACGCGATGGCCGGCGGAGACGACGACTACAATTGGGGCTTCTCCATTGCGGCCCAGTACATTGAGGAATTCGGTGTTGACATCTCCCCGCCCGTGCGGGAGATGAAACCGCGGCTGTGCGTCCATTCGGCGTTCATCAGCGCGGGACAGGACAGGTTCTCCGCGCGAAAGCTCGATTTTCTGCTCGACTACGCGCGGGAAAATAATCTGGAACCCGATGGCGCGGCGTTCGGCAACCTCGCGTGCAGCGTGATGGAGGACGGCGAGCAGACAGGGTATTTCGAGGTCTGGCTGCCGGTGAAAAAGAAATAATTTACGCGCCGCCCGATGAACGGGCGGCGCGTTTTCGTCTATGCAATCCACCGCTCTATATTCTCCTCGGTGAATTCGTACCACGGGGCGTCCTCTTTAGCGGTAAAATCGTCCCAAACCGCCGAAAACTCGTCTTGCGTCGCCTCTCTGCCGTCAACATAGTATATAGGCAATAACGCCCCGTTCTCGTCCTCCTCCGAAAGCGTATCCGACTCCGCCAGCACCTTTGATTCGGCGGAGCCTTCCGATAATGCGTAAAGCTGTCCGATACCGTTATAAGCCGCGCCGCCCGAATACGCAAATGTGCCGTCGGTTTTCAGATTCATCATTGCGCGAAATGCGAAAAACGCTCCGTAAACATTCCCCTCATAACAGTACAGGACGAGCCTCTCTCCGCCGAGTATTTCTTCCACAACAACCTCAAACGCTCCGTTGCCGTCCAAATCGACGACCGCAAATTGTCCGATTTCCCAAGGCTCATCAGCGTCATAATATAAATCACTCAGGGATATTTTATTTGTCATACCGCGCCCGTCAGCAAAAAATCCCGACTCGTCACGCAGCACCGCCTTGTACGTCTCCGCCGGTCCCGATATTTCCGTAGCGGTTTCCTGCTCCTGTATTACTTGCTTTGCACAGGCAGACGTAATCGCGAGGGCGCAGAGAATCGTCGCGATTATTCTTTTCATTTGCTGTACATTTTCCCCACGGCGTCGGCGGCGACGAGGGCGTCGTAGACGCTGCGCGGGGTTATTTCAAACGGCAGGTTGTTTGACGGGCGGCCGGGTTCGGCGGCAATCGTGGCGGCGCGGCGCAACTCGTCGCCCGGCTCCGCGCCGATTTGCGCGAGCGTCGTCGGCAATCCGACCTTGTTGCAGAACTCAAATACGTTCGACACGGTTTCGTGATCGCGGCCTTCCAGCAGAAGCTGCGCGAGCAATCCGAACGCGACAAGCTCACCGTGGGTGTGCGTGTGTGCCTCCGGAATCGTCGTCAATCCCTCGCTCAGTGCGTGGGCGAGCGCGACGGCTCCGCTCTCGAAGCCGAGACCCGACAACAGGGTGTTCGCCTCGACTACGCGTTCAAGCGCGGGCGTGACGAGGTTATTCTCGCACGCGATTTTCGCGCCGACTCCAAATTCAAAAAGCGTGTCGCGGCAGAGTTTCGCAAGCGTAATCGCCGTCTGCGTAATCATTCCTCCCGGAACGTTTTTTGCACCCGAACGGAAACCCGCGTCGGCCTCGTAATACGTCGCGAGCGCGTCTCCCATTCCGGAGATGAGCTGGCGCACGGGCGATTTTGCGATAATCTCCGTGTCCACAAGCACGAGGTCCGGGTTGCGGCCGAGGAACAGCAGTCGGTTAAAACTCCCGTCGTGGTTGTACACGACTGAAATTGAACTGCACGGCGAGTCGTTTGACGCGACCGTCGGCACGATGACGACGGGTTTTTTCGTCTGCGACGCGGCGGCTTTCGCGGTGTCGATTGCTTTGCCGCCGCCGCACGCCATAATCACGTCGAAGCCGCCGCTCTCGGCGAGCTTCGCTATGCGCGTAATCTCCTCTTCGGTGGATTCGCCGATGAACGGTTCCTCCGACTGCGTAATGCCCGACGCGGCAAAGCTCTCGCGCCGTCCCGCGCGTGTCGTTTCAAGCCCCGTGTTGCCGCCGAGGACGAGAACGCGCGAGCCGAGCGGCTTGATGTGCTCACCGAGTGACAGAATCGCGCCCGCGCCTTGAATATACTTCGCCGGTGAGATGAAAATAAACGGTGTTTTCGCCATAACGCACCTCCGAATTTGTGTTTTCTATTGAATTAAATCCATAATACCACAGAAACTTGCAGAAATCTATTGCTTTTTGACAGAATTTTGGTACAATAGTTTATTGAATAATTATCGGAGGCTCGTTTTATGGCGGATACCGGGCGTATGTCTTTGTATGAGCAGAATTTCAACATCAGTCCTAACTGCATTGTCGTTTTCAATGAACAATTTCAAATCATTGACTGCAATAATACGGCTCTGGCGTTTATGGGTATGGGTCCCGACGACAAAGAGTTGCTTATTCGTGATTTTCTGCGCCTTTTTCTGAACCGCATCCCGCCTTATCAGGCGGACGGACGCAAGTCTATTCCGTTTGAGACCCGTATGGCCGACGTGGCGCAAAAAGGACATACGACCTTTGAAACCGATTTGCTGACCAACGGCAGGCTCGTCCCGATGTCCGTGTCCTTTACGCGCGTTACATACGACGGCGGCACGGCATACATAGGACATATCATAGATTACACCAATCTGCGCAACGCGCAGACGGAATTGTCGGAGCGCGGACGGCTTCTGACTGCGGTGAATGCCGTTGCGGAGCTGATTATGGCGGGCGGTGAGGAGACCGACGCGGCGGCAAAACTCGAATCCTCCATCGACATTTTATCGCGCGCCCTCGACGTACAACGCGCGTTTTTCTGGCGCAACCGCATCGACGAGAACGGCGTTCTGATGGCGCGTCAGTTAAAAGGTTGGAGCGAGGACGGCACCGGCAAGCCTTTGGAGGAACTGCCGTTTGAAAAGGTCGTTTCCGGCTTCGGTAACAAGCATGCGGACGGGTCCTACGGCGTCGTCAACGCGATTGTCCGCGAACTGCCTGACGGCGCGATTGACAAGAACGCCACTGTCGGAATGCTGTCGTTTCTGCTCACGCCGATTTACCTGAACGGCGCGTTCTGGGGCTTCATCACCTTTGAGGATTTCAAGCGTGAGCGCAGGTTTACCGAGGAAGAGGCAAACATAATGACCTCCGGCAGTATGCTTATGGCGAGCGAGATTATGCGTGCGGAGATGATTGACAATATCGTCGCGGCGCGCGAAGAGGCGTTGGCGAGTACGATTGCCAAGAGCGAATTTCTCTCGCGTATGTCGCACGAGATACGCACGCCTATGAACGCGATTATCGGAATGAGTACAATCGCGAAGAAAACCGACGATTTGGCGCGCATTAAAGACTGCATCAGGAACATTGAGGACTCGTCGCGGCAGTTGCTGTCGATTATCAACGACGTGCTGGATATGTCGAAGATTGAGTCCGGCAAGTTTGAAATCTCGGTAAATGAATTCGACTTCGACAAGATGCTCGAACACGTGATGAACGTCATTAAAGTCAAAATCGACGAAAAGGACCAGGAATTCAGATTAGAGTTCCCTGAGCCGTTCAGGTTCGACGTAATTTCTGACGAGCTGCGGCTCTCACAGGTGCTGATTAATCTTCTTACGAACGCGGTGAAGTTCACGCCCGACTGCGGGCTGATCACAATGCGCGTCAGCTCGGAACCGATAGATGATAACAGCGCGAAGCTGCACGTCGAGCTTTCCGACAGCGGCATCGGCATCAGCCCCGAACAGCAGAAAAAGCTGTTCCGGTCGTTTGAGCAGGCCGACGGCAGCATTACGCGCCAGTTCGGCGGCACGGGTCTCGGCCTTGCGATATGCAAGAAAATCGTAAATTTGATGGGCGGCGACATTTGGATCGAGTCCGAACTCGGTCACGGCTCGACGTTTATCTTTGAGATTATTATTGAGTGGGGCAGGCGTCACCGCAGACGGGCTTTGTCGGGGCTGGAACATCAGCTTAAAATCCTCGTTGTGGACGATATGCCCGACACACTGAACTACTTCAAGAATATGCTCCGCAGCTTTGAGCTGGACTGCGACACCGCACTCGGCGGAGCCGAAGCGGTTCGCGAGGCGAAGCGCGCGTTTGAAGCCGGTTCGCCCTACGACGTTATCTTTTTGGACTGCAATATGCCTGTGACGGACGGATTCCGGGCGGCAAAGCAGATTCACGACATATCCGGCTGTGCGGGACTTGTTGTGATGACGGGTATCGCCGACTCGTCGGACATTGAGGGCGAGCTTGTCTCCGCCGGCGTGGCGCACGTTCTGCCGTCGCCCGTGCTGCCGAGCGCGCTGTACAACCTGCTCGTATCAATTTTCGGCGGCGGATCCGTGCCGGAAAACCGTGATGTCACGACGACGCACGACTGGTCGGCAAAGCATCTTCTGCTCGTCGAGGATATCGACATCAACCGCGAGATTATGAAGGCGTTGCTCGAAGATACAAAGGTTCAGATCACTACGAGCGAAAACGGGCTTGACGCCGTGCGCCGCATTGAAGAGCGTGAGGAATTCGACCTCATTCTTATGGACGTTCAGATGCCCGTCCTCGACGGAATCGGCGCGACAAAACGCATTCGCGCGCTTGACTTTCCGTTTGCGAAAACCGTCCCGATTGTCGCGATGACGGCTAACGCATTCAAGGAGGACGTGCAGCGGTGCGTCGAAGCGGGAATGAACAGTCATCTCGCAAAGCCGGTGGAAATCGAGGCGTTGATTGAGCTTATGGCGGAATATTTCGGGAATTAAGACAGCTATTTTTGTTCGTTCACGTACAAAGTCGCGCGGGACTGTATCAGTTTCGCGGCTTCCTCTGCGGTTTTCGCGCCCGCGAAGTACGGCGCGGCCTCTTCGCTGACGATTGCGGCGAGCGTCTCGTCGCCTTTTGTTCGCCCGTCAATGGTCGCGAGCAGCGCGTAAACCGCGTCAATGTCCGCCTGCGTCATCGCGGGCATCTTTATAATTTCGCCGTACAGCGTCACATTCATCTCGCTTGCCATTGCCTCCCGCGCCTTATTTCTCATTGCCGCGGCGTTTGTCGGGAACATCCAGCTGTGGCTGTTGCTTGCGGTCTGCACCTCCTCCGTGAGCAGGGAACTCAGGAACGCCCAAGCGACGTCCTTGTGTTCGCAGGACGACGAAATCGCCATCAAGCCGGAGGGCATTATCAGATTCCCGCTTCCCTCGGCTCCCGGATATCGACCGACATAGACCAATTCGTCGCCGTAACGCTGCTTATTCACCTGATGCGTTAAGAAATTGTTTACCGCCGAGGACTGCGCAAGCTCACGCACCTCCGTTTGGGGCGTTCCGGGTTGGACATACATTTTCGCGTACTCCAAGAATTTGAGAAATTCCCCGCTCTCAAAGCGGCATTCGCCCATCTCCCAATCGACGAACCGCTCCAAGCCGTACTCAAACGGGCTTCGCGCCTCCATACCGCCGTAGGGCTTCGCGCCCGGATATTTTTTCAGCAGCGCAAGCGCGTCGTCCAGCGTCCACGAGCTTAATTCGCCCACTATTTGCGGGTTTGCAACCGCCGTCTCAACGGAAAAATGCGTGGACAACATATACAGCTTACCGTCAGTTTCAAGCGCGCGCAGCACCTCCGGCACAATAGCGCCGCGACCGCCGAGACCCGCGTCCGCGTCGAGGTACGGATACAAATCCGCAAAAACGCCCTTTGTCGTGTAGGTGTGTTCGGGAAAAGCTCCGAGCATCACCACGATGTCGGGCGTTTTTCCCGTGACAACGGCGAGGTTGAACGCGTCTATGCTCTCTTGGTCAACGCCGTACGCGGAGCCTTCAACGCTCGTCGGGTAATACGTTGATATGATTGTGTACTCGCGGTTTTCCTTATTGAATTCCGCAAGCTGTTCCTTGTCCGTCGCGGACCACGGTCCGAAGCACGCGAGCGTGAGAATTGTTTTGGAGCGTTCAACGACCGGTTGCAGCGTCAGGAGCGCGAGCTGCGCTCTGCCGTTCACGCTCGCGGCGCAGATAAGCGCGTCGTCAGGCAGAACGGCGAGCGACGTGACGCTCGCGAACGGCATATCCACGCCGACCCAGTTGAGCAGCGTTTCCGTCTCCCCTGAGGACTTTACGTAGCCGTACAGCGAAACGGTGTCGCTGTACAGGAAGTCATAGCTCCCGCCGCCGGAATACCCGTCCTGAACGAACGGAACGGAGACGCCCTCGCCGTAGGTCGCGGTGTTCGGGTCAATCGGCAGGACCGCGCCGCCCATTCCCTCCATCGTCAGCGCGGCAAAGGTTCCGTCCGCGAGTTTCAGAATCCCGAACGGTGCGATGAGCGCGTTCGGGATGTTGCTGCGCACGTCGGCGACAGCTCCGTCGGGTCGCGTCACGGTAACGGTTGACGCGGTTTCCGCACCGTTATCGTAAAAGATACAGACGTTGCCGTAAGCGTCCGCGAGGACGCCGCTCGCCTCCGTGTGTTCCGCGGCGGTCAGCATCGCGCCCGGCGCGTCAGCGTCCGCAACCTCGGCAAGCTCAGTTCCGTCGGCCTGCATCGAATAGGTTTTTGCGCCGTCCTCAAAATGCGCGAGGAAAAAGACCTTGCCGTCCGTTACGGTCAGGTTCGTAATCCGCTCAATGCCTTCGGAGAGCGTTATGAACTTCGGCGCGTACTCGAACGCGGAAAGCGGCTGCGCCGCAACCGGTTCCTCCGGCGGCACCTCCTCCGTTTTGCAGGCGGCGAAAAAGGACGCGAGCAACGCGAGCGCGAACAGGACGGCAAACATCTTTTTCACAGTGTTTTCTCCCCTATTTCAATCATTTTTGTTCGTTCACATAGAGGCTCGCGCGGGACTGTATCAGTTTCGCGGCCTCGGCGGCTGTTTTCTGCCCCGCGAAGTACGGCGCGGCTTCCTCGGAGATTATCGCGAGGATTTTGAAGTCGTCGCGCTCCCATTTTTCCGTCACGGCAATCAAATTTCGCACCGTGTCAATCTCTTCCTGCGTCATTTTCAGATTCTCGTCCTCCATTGCGCGGCGGGCGTATTCGTCGAGGGCCGCGACGTTAGTCGGGAGCGACACGAGCATTCCGCCGAACTGCGCCATTTGGAAGTCGTAAGACAGCAGCGTGCGGATAAACGCCCACGCGCCGTCCTTGTGCGCGCTTGACGCGGACATTGAAATACCCGCCGAAAGGTTCGAGAACGCGGTGCCGCTGCCGTGCGCCGTCGGATATCCGACGTAAGTTATTTCCATACCGAAATCGTCCAGAAACGCGCGGTGCGTATCGAAATTCATCAGCAGTGCGGTGGCGGCGACGGCTTTCCCGTCGGCGGCGAGCTGTTGCGGCTGAATGTAGGTGCCGTTCATAATCGCCTCGATTGACGGGGCGACGGGTTCCCCGTGCGGGAAGCTGTTCGCGAATTCGAGCTGTTTGATGAAATCCTCGCTGTCGAATCGACATTCTCCGGTCTGCCAGGCGATGAAGTCGGACGCACCGAAAATCATAATGTATTCGAGCTGCTGGTCGGCGGTTCCGTTCGCGATTATCGGTGTGCCGTCCGGAAAGCTCTTCGCAAGCTCCAACGCCTCGTCCACCGTCCACGACGTTCTGTCACCCACGGCACTGCGCGGCGACGCTACCGTCCACACGTCGAAGTCGTAAACGAGCTGATACAGCTTTCCGTCCGTCTCAAGCGCGGACAGCACCGACGGCACGAGCGCGGCGCGTCCGCCGAGGTTCTCGTCTGCGTCAAGGTACGGATATAAATCTTCAAATACGCCCTTGGACGTGTAAATACCCTGCGGAATCCGCGTATTTGTGAGGATAATGTCAGGAATATTGCCGGAAATGAGCATCAGGTTGAACGCGTCTAACGCCTCGGTGTTTGTACCGCTGAGACTGAACATCGACGGATATTCCGTCGTGACGATTTTATACTCCGCGCTCTCGCGGTTGAACTTCGCGACCTGCTCCGCGATGCCCGCGGGCAGATTTCCCATCGACGCGAGCGTAAGTTCCGTCTTGCCGGACGTGTCGGCGGGCTGTTGCAGCGTTAAAAGTACGAGCTGCGCCGTATTGTTTACGTTCAGCGCGCAGAGAATCCCGCCGTCGCGCAGGACGGCGAAGCTGCTCACGGACGCGGCGGCAATGTCGGCTTCCGACCACTTCATAAGCTCAATAGAACGCTTTGTTTCGATGGTGTAGCCGTAAATACCGGTCAAATCTCCGTACCAAAAATCGTATTCGCCGTCGCTTTCCGCCGCGAAATACTGCTTCGGGACGGAGGTCGTCGTCCCCCAGGAGCGCGCGTCGGGGTCGATCGAAATGAGCTTCGTATCCGCCGCGACGGAGCTTTCGTTGATAAGCGCGTAAATGCCGTCCCCGCGTTGAAGCAGTCCGTTCGCCCAGCGCGTTCCGTCAAAACGGAGCGCAAAAAGCTCGCGTCCGCCGGCGTCGGTGACGGTTACGCCGAAATTCGCATCAAGGCAGTAGTTATTCAGATCGTTGTCCACACGCATCGCGTGGACGTACCGCCCCTCCTCCGGCGGATTGAAACCGGTGAGCGCGGCGATTTCCGTACCGTCGAGATTCATTGAGTACGGCGCAAAACTGTCCGAGACATCTGTTATCGCGAGGAAATACGCCTTATCGCCGACGACGCGCAGGTCGCGAATCCACGTTAAATTCGACGGCACGCTTATATACTGCGGCGCGTACGCTAATGCGGTCTCCGGCGGAGCCGCGACCTCCGGCGTCTCCTTTTTTGTCTTGCAACCTGCGAAAACGGACGTGATCAGAGCGAGAACGAGAATCAATGACGTGATTTTTTTCATTTCACACCTCTCTAATCTAATAAAGCAACGCCTGAAACTCCGGCGTTTCGCGCACAAAGTCGAACACCTCGCCCTCCAAAAACTCCGCCGTGTCGCTCCCGCGCGGGTTCGGGTCGCTCGTCGAAAACGTCGTAATGTCGAACGTCTGCGTGTTCATCAGCGGCGCGGTCAGCTTGTGCGTGACCGCGGTGTCCCATTCGTGCGCGTGATGCCGCGCGAGCGTCGCGCAGCGGATAACCTCGGCGGCGTTCTTTTCCTCGGCGTTCCAGCGGGTCAGAGCCGTGTAAATGCCCTCCATTCGGTCGTGGTAAAACCCGAAATCCCCGTCCTCGAACACCGCGGAGAACAGCTTCGCAAGCACCTCATACGCGTGAATCCTGTACGCGTTGTCGTCCTTTTTGTCCGCCGCTATCCAAAACATTGAGTTTCTTATGTTGTCGAGGTAATTCGCGATATTGTTCTGCGCGTATGACAACAATTCGTCGCCTTTGAGTATGCGCTCCATAAGATTTTGCTGCGTGACAATGCTGTACGGCGCCATTTTGGCGTACTTTCTCGCATTCTCATCATCTTTAAGTGCTATGTAGGTTATACACAG
>JAISJC010000045.1 GCA_031261745.1 Oscillospiraceae bacterium | reverse complement strand
GTGCCGATGTCGCCGCCCGCGCGGCGGCGGACTGTGACCTCGCCGCTCTCCGCCTCCTTGTCGCCGAGGACGAGCATAAACGGGATTTTCTGCATCTGCGCCTCGCGGATTTTGTACCCGATTTTCTCGTTGCGGAAGTCTGTTTCGACGCGGAAGCCGAGGTCCGCGAGCTTATCCGCGACGCCCTGCGCGTACTCCTGCGCGCGGTCCGTAATCGGCAGCACGGTCACCTGCACGGGCGCAAGCCACAGCGGAAACGCGCCGGCGAAATGCTCCGTCAGGATGCCGATGAACCGCTCAATAGAGCCGAACACCGTGCGGTGAATCATTACGGGGCGGTGCTTTTCTCCGTCCGCGCCGATGTATTCAAGCTCGAACCGCTCCGGCATTTGGAAGTCGAGTTGAAGCGTCGCGCACTGCCACGTCCGCCCAAGGCTGTCCACGAGGTGGAAGTCAATTTTCGGACCGTAGAACGCGCCGTCGCCCGGATTGATGTTGTAGTCGATGTCCTTGGATACGAGCGCGGTTTCGAGTGCCTTTTCCGCCATATCCCAAGTCGCTTTTTCGCCCATATAGTCGTCGGGGCGCGTGGACAGCTCCACGCGGTACTCAAAGCCGAAAATCTTATAAATCTTGTCCACAAGCTCGATTACGCCGATAATCTCCGACGGAACCTGCTCCGGCGTCATATATATGTGCGCGTCGTCCTGCGTGAAGCTGCGCACGCGCATCAGTCCGTGGAGCGCGCCCGACAGCTCGTGGCGGTGGACTACGCCCATCTCCGCCATACGGACCGGCAGCTCGCGATAGCTCCAACGGCGGCGTTTGTAGGTCAGCATTCCGCCAGGGCAGTTCATCGGCTTAATCGCGAAGTCGCCGTCGTCGATCTTCGTGAAGTACATATTGTCCTTGTAGTGGTCCCAGTGACCGCTGCGGTGCCACAGCTCTTCGTTGAGAATCAGCGGCGTGCGGATTTCCTCGTAGCCCGCGCGGCGGTGTTCCGCGCGCCAAAAGCTCTCCAATTCGTTGCGCAACGCCATTCCCTTCGGGAAGAAAAACGGGAAGCCCGGTCCCTCGTCATACAGCGCGAAAAGATCCAGCTCGCGTCCGAGCTTGCGGTGGTCGCGGCGTTTCGCCTCCTCCTGCCGCTGCAAATACGCGTCCAGCTCCTCTTTCGACGTGAAGCAGGTGCCGTAAATGCGTTGCAGCATCTTGTTGTCGGAATCTCCGCGCCAGTACGCGCCGGTCGCGGAGGTGAGCTTAATCGCGTTGCCCTTAATGCGTGACGTGTTGTCCACGTGCGGCCCCGCGCAGAGGTCCGTGAACTCGCCCTGCGTGTAGAAGCTGATCACGGAATCCGCCGCCAAGCCCTCAATCAGCTCGACCTTATACGGCTCTCCGCGCTTTGCCATCAGCGTAATCGCCTCGGCGCGCGGCAACTCAAACCGTTCGAGCGGCAGCTTTTCCTTTATAATCTTGCGCATTTCCGCTTCGAGCTTTTCCAGATCCTCCGGCGCAAACGGCGTTTCGGTGTCAAAGTCGTAATAGAAGCCGTCGGCAATCGCGGGGCCGATTGCGAGTTTCGTCTCCGGATACAGCCGTTTAACCGCCTGCGCCAGAATGTGCGAGGTGGTGTGGCGGTACGCCTTCTTAAATTCTTCGTTTTCAAACGTGTACTGCTTGTCAGCCATAACAATATCTCCTTTGTGCGTAACGTATTTTTGTATAATAGCACGTTATTCGCGAATGTTCAAGAATTATTAGAGATTTGTTTCAAATTTATTCACCTTTTTTTGCGGCGCGTGTATTATGATGTTTGCATAATATCTTTTATGTGAGGTCATTGCGATATGAATTACAATTTTGACGATGAGAATCCGATTGTTTCCGACACTCCCGATGAGCAACCCGCAGTCGAAAAATACGAATACACAGCTCCCGAACCTGAGATACCGGAGCCTGTGAAGCCGGAACCCGTTCAGCCGGAACCGCCGAAACGCGAACCCGAATACGCCGAGGCGGGTTTTCGCGCGGTGGAATCGACCGAGCGGAAGCCGTACACGCCGGGGTACACCAATTACGCGCAGTTTTACGCGCCTCCCGCGCGTGAGCGCGAGGTTCACTCCCCTGTTCCGCGTGAGCGTCACGAGCGGCAACGCCGCGGCGGTTTCGTCCGCGCCGTCGCTCTCGTTCTCGTCTGCGCGCTCGTCAGCACGGCGGCGAGTTGGGGCGCGATTCGGTACGGCATAGAATCCGGCTCGCTGAAAGCCGGCTCCACGCAGGTAATCCTCGGCGCGACCGCGCCCCCCACGAGCGCGAGCGGCAACAGCAACAGTACCGACGCAAACAACGCGCTCGTACTCTCCGGCACGCTTTCGGGTCAGGAAATCTACAAAATCGCGGCCAATCAGGTCGTCTGCGTTTCGACGGAAATCCCGTCGCAGGGCTGGTCCCCCGCCGAAACCGTCTACGGCTCCGGCTTCGTCATCTCCGAAGACGGCTATATCCTCACGAACAACCACGTCATTGAGTACGCGAACCTTTACGGCTTTCCGCTCACTGTTCTGATGCGCGACGGCACCTCATACAAGGCGAAGGTAATCGGCAGCGAGGCCGACAACGATGTCGCGGTCATAAAAATCGACGCGACGGGACTGCCGCCCGTGAAAATCGGCTCGTCTGCGGCAATGGAGGTCGGCGAACGGATTTACGCCGTCGGCAACCCCCGCCAGCTCGACTACACGATGACGGACGGCATCATCTCTGCGCTTGACCGCAGCGTCACCGTCAGCGAGAGCGACAATATCACGATAAATATGTTCCAAATCAGCGCGGCCGTCAACAGCGGCAACTCCGGCGGACCCGTCTACAACACGCGCGGCGAGGTTCTCGGCATTGTCTCCGCTAAGTATTCGAGTTCCGGCGCGGAGGGTCTCGGTTTCGCTATTCCTATCGACGACGCAATGGACATCGCGTCGGAGCTGATTGCAAACGGTTACGTGACCGGCAAGGCGCGCCTCGGCATCTCTGTCTACACCGTCGATGCCCGCACCGCCGAATACTACAATATGGTCGAGGGCGTGTTCGTAAAAACCGTCGAACCGGGTTCCTGCTCCGAAAAAGCGGGCATCGTTCCCGGCGATATCATCACGAAGCTCGGCGATACGGATATAACGTCAAGCGAGACGCTGAAAGTCGCCAAGCGCGCGTACAAAGCGGGTGACACCGCCGCTGTCAGGGTGTTCCGCGACGGCAAGACGATTACGCTCAACATCACCTTCGACGAGGAACTCGTCGCAACGGATTAAATATTTTCTCAAAAGGTATTGACAATCACGATTTGATTGTGATATTATATCGTTCGCAGTTGGTGTTGATTACGGTGAGGGTCCACCCGTTCCCATCCCGAACACGGAAGTTAAGCTCACTTGTGCCCACAATACTTGGCCGGCGACGGCCCGGGAAGATAGGTAGACGCCAACTTTTACCCCCGCATTTTCCTCCTTAGCTCAGTCGGTAGAGCATGCGGCTGTTAACCGCAGGGTCGTTGGTTCGAGCCCAACAGGGGGAGCCACAAAAAGCCTTGAATCTTACGATTCAAGGCTTTTTGCTTTTGCCGATTTATTTGAAGTACGCGTGGTCGAAGAGGAAGTAGCCCAGCGGGGTGTAGTAGATGCCGTCGATTTCCGGATTGAGCATATACTTCTGCGTGTAGAAATATATGGGTCCGAGCATAAAGTCGTTCTGCATCAGCTTTTCGGCGTCGTGCAGAATCTGCATACGCTTTGCCGGGTCGGTTTCGGAGCGGGAGGCCGCGACGAGCGCGTCAAATGCGGGGTTCTTGTACTGCGCGTCGTTGTTGCCGCCGCCGGTAATCCACATATCAATGAACGAAATCGGGTCGTTAAAGTCGGCAATCCAGCCGTTACGGGCGATCTGGTACTCGCCGTCCTTACGGGTTTCGAGGAACACTCCCCAGTCCTGATTGTTGATGGTCACGGTGACGCCCAGCACACGCTCCCAGTCGGCTTGCAGAGCGAGGGCGATCGCCTCGTGGTTCGCGCTCGTGTTGTAGAGATACTCGACCGTCGGGAAGCCCGCGCCGCCGGGATAGCCGGCCTCGGCGAGCAGCTCGCGGGCGCGCTCACAGTTGGCGTCATAGTCGGCGGGGTCAATGCTGTACCAGTCTCCGCCGTTCGTGCGGAAGTCCGCGCCGGACGGGTCCGCGTCGGCAATACCGGACGGGACATAGGCGGAGGCGGGGAGCTGACCGGTGCGGGTGATGTTGTCAACGATGTTGTCGCGGTCAATCGCGAGCGTAAACGCCTCGCGGACAAGCGCGTTGTCAAACGGGGCCTTTTGCACGTTGTAGGACACATAATAGGTGCCGATGTACGGAACAACCGTCAGCTCGCCGCTGTCGAGCAGGGCGGGGATTTCGTCAACGGGCATATCCTCGATGAAATCCAGCTCGCCGCCGCGGAAACCGGTGAGCATTGCGTTCGCGTCGTCCATAAGCACGAAACGAATGGACTCAGGGCCGAGGTTTTCGTACTCGTAGTAGTTTTCGTTCTTCACGAGGTTGATGTAGCTGTTGTGAACCCACTCGTCCATTTTGTACGGGCCGTTGCCGATGTACGTCGCGGGGTCAAACGTCCACTGGTCGCCTGCGGACTCGATAACGTCCTGGCGCACGGGGAACAGCGCGGGGAATGCGAGCAGCTCGGTGAAGTACGCGGTCTCGACGACCGTCGTAATTTCGAGCGTCTTTTCATCAATCGCCTTTACGGCGATTGAGTCGGGCGCGGCCGCGCCCGACAGGGCGTCGGTTGCACCGACGATGATACCGTCAATCAGATAGTTGTAGTCGGCTGCGGTCTCCGGATCGGCGAGGCGGCGCAGGCTGTACTCAAAGTCGCCGGCTGTCACGGCCTTGCCGTCGGACCACTTGATGCCGTCGCGCATTTTGAACGTGTAGGTGATGGTTCCGTCGGCGTTCTCGGCCTTGTCAAAGCTCGCGGCCTGACCGGGGACAAGAATCGCGTTGCCTTCGCCGTCGTCCTCCCACTTGTACAGACCCTCAAAGATGTGGTGAGAGTAGATTGCTCCGTCCACGGAGGAATTGAGTTGCGGGTCGATTGTCATCGGCTCCGCCGCGACGTTGACGCGGATATTCAGCGGCTTTGCCGTCCCGCCGGACGGGGTTTCGCCGCCGGCCGCGCCCGGTGTCGGGTCGCCGGTTTCGCTCGGCGTCTTGGCGCACGACGCGAAAAGCGTTGCGAGCATAAGAACCGAGAGCAGGATTGCGAGGAACTTTTTCATTTTTGCTTTCTCCTTTAATATTTTTTCTACAACGCGACAGAGCTGCCGCATCGTAAAATCAAATTAAGTGGCAGGCGGCGAAGTGCCCGGGCGTGTGTTCCGTAAACTCCGGCTCCGACTGCGAACACTCAGGTTTTGCCAGCGGGCAGCGCGTGTGGAAGCGACAGCCCGACGGCGGATTTATCGGGCTGGGCAGGTCGCCCTGCAACAGCTCGCGCGACCTCGCGCGCGACTTGTCGGGGTCCGGAATCGGCACCGCCGACAGCAGATTGCGCGTGTACGGGTGCATCGGATTCGTATTCAGCTCGTTCGACGTCGCAAGCTCCACGAGCTTTCCGAGGTACATCACGCCGATGCGGTTCGAGATGTGCCGCACAACGGAAATGTCGTGCGAGATAAACAGATACGTGAGTTTTAGGTCCTCCTGCATATCTTCGAGCATATTGACAATCTGCGACTGAATGGACACGTCGAGCGCGGAAATCGGCTCGTCGCAGACGATAAACTCCGGATTCACGGCAAGGGCGCGCGCGATTCCTATGCGCTGCTGCTGGCCGCCAGAAAATTCGTGCGGATAGCGGTTTGCCTGTTCGGAATTCAGCCCGACAATCGTCAGAAGCTCGCTCACGCGGTCGCGCTTCTCGGCTTTTGACGAACACAGTTTGTGTATATCGAGCGGCTCGCCGATAATCTCGCCGACGGTCATTCGCGGGTCGAGGCTCGCCGACGGATCCTGAAAGATAATCTGCATTTTGCGGCGGTACGCGAGCATTTTCACCTTTGTTATGTCCTCGCCGCGATAAAACAGGCTTCCGGAGGTCGGGTCGTACAGCCGCAGCATCGTCCGTCCGAGCGTCGTCTTGCCGCAGCCGGATTCGCCGACGAGACCGAGCGTCTCACCCTCGGCAATCGCGAGTGAAATGCCGTCAACCGCGCGGACGTGCTGTCCCTGCGAACCCTTTACAGGGAAATATTTGACGAGTTTTTGCGTCTCGACGAGCGGGGTTGCGCCGATATTTTCATTCATCTCTCGGCACCTCCATCCAA
Organism: Oscillospiraceae bacterium; assembly: GCA_031261745.1. Lineage (GTDB taxonomy): Bacteria > Bacillota > Clostridia > Oscillospirales > Oscillospiraceae > JAIRRO01. The sequence continues at coordinate 25,729 of JAISJC010000045.1, read as the reverse complement.
CAGTTGACGATGTGTCCGTCGCCCAAATCCGTCTCCGGCGGGTCGGCTTTTATACAGATATTCATACACTTTTCACAGCGCGGCGCAAAGGCGCAGCCCGGCGGAGGATTGAGCATATCCACTGGCGTCCCCTCAATCGGGACGAGCCGCTCGTACTCCTGCGCGTCCACGCGCGGCATACTCGCGAGCAGACCGAGCGTGTACGGGTGGCGCGGCCGGTAGAATATATCCGCGACGGAACCGGTCTCAACGATTTTTCCCGCATACATAACGGACACGCGGTCGCATATATCCGCTACTACGCCGAGGTTGTGCGTGATAAAGATAATCGCCATCTGCGTCTTTTTCTGAACATCCTTCATCAGTTCGAGAATCTGAGCCTGAATCGTGACGTCAAGCGCGGTCGTCGGTTCGTCCGCAATCAGCAAGTCCGGCTCGCATATGAGCGCGAGCGCGATCATCACGCGCTGACGCATTCCGCCGGAAAGCTCGTGCGGATACTGCTTCATTCGCTTCTCCGGATTCGGAATGCCGACGAGTTTCAGCATCTCTATAACGGCGGCGCGCGCATCGGCGTGCGAGACGTTTTTGTGCGCCGTCAGAGCCTCCGCGATTTGGTTCCCGACGGTGTAGACGGGGTTCAGGCACGTCATCGGGTTCTGGAAAATCATCGAAATGCGGTTGCCGCGCATTTTTTGCAGCTGCTCTTTATTGTAGTCAAGCACATTCTCGCCGTCGAGTGTAATGCTCCCGCCGATTACGCGCCCTGGACTTTGCAGCAATCCCATTATCGAGTACGCCTCGACGCTTTTGCCGCTGCCGGATTCGCCGACGATGCCCATTACCTCGCCGCGGTGCAGGTCGTAAGAAATGCCGCCCACGGCTTTGACCTCGCCCGCGTGCGTGAAGAACGACACGCGCAAATCCTTGACGGACAGCAGAAGTTCTCTGTTTTCACTCATCTTGCCGCCCCCTATTTCTTCAAGCGCGGGTCAAGCGCGTCGCGCAGCCCGTCGCCGAACAGATTGAAAGAAAGCAGCAGAACCAAGAGAATCGCCGCCGGAATAACAAGACGGTAAGTGTAAGTATACATACCACCGAGCGCGTCGGAACACATACTGCCGAGGCTCGTCAGCGGTGCCTGAACGCCGACGCCGAGGAACGACAGAAAACTTTCGAGGAAGATTGCCGACGGGATTTGCAGACAGGTAGCGGCAATCATACTGCCGATGCAGTTCGGCAGCAAATGCTTGCGGATAATGCGCCACTGTGACGCGCCGAGGGCGCGTGCGGCGGTGACGAATTCCTGATTTTTGAGTTGAAGCACCTGACCGCGGATTATCCGCGCCATAGTGATCCAGTAGAGAATGGCGAAACAGATGAAAATCGCCGTTATGCTCGGTCCGAGTACGGACAGTCCGCGCGCGAACGCGTTCTTGTTCGACGCGCCGAAGGAATTGACGAACGCCTCCAAACGCGGTTTAATCGAAACGGACAGCAAAAGCACGACAAGCACGTCCGGAATTGAGGCGATAATCTCCAATATTCGCATCATAACCGCGTCCGTAAGTCCGCCGACAAGACCTGAGACCGCGCCGTAAATCGAGCCGATAATCAGCACCAAAATCGCGGCAAGGACGCCGATAGCGAGCGAGACGCGCGCGCCGACCATCGTCCGCGCCATAATGTCGCGTCCGTGGGTATCGGTGCCGAAAACGTGCGGAAAGACCTTCTCACCCGCGTCAATGCGCGCCTGTTCCGACGCGGAATATTCCATAGGTGCGAGGTTGAGACTGGAACGGTATTGCTCCTGATATTTATACGGGACAAACTTCGGCCCCGCGAACGCGAAAATAATAATCAGCAGAATTACGACGAGCGCGACCATCGACACGCGGTTGCGGCGCAGCCGCCGCCACGCGTCCTGCCAGTAGCCCATACTCTTCGCTTTCGGGATAAAATCCTCTTTATCATCCTGCGGCGCGGGGGCGAAATCCTGCACCGTGAGGGTTCCAATGTCGATAAGCTGCGCGACTTTTTCGTCCGACAGGCGCAGGCTCGGTATTTTCAGACGTTTCGGCATCACTCATCCTCCTTTGCAAGGTCAATACGCGGGTCGATAAACTTGTACAGAATATCGACGGCGAGCGTCATAACGATGACAAAAGCGGCGAGAAACACGGTCGTACCCATAATAATCGGGTAGTCGCGGTTGCTTATGCTCTGCACAAAATACCGGCCCAGGCCGGGGATATTGAAAACCGTTTCCGTCACGAAACCTCCGGTGAGAATGTACGCCGTCATCGGTCCGATGTATGAAACGACCGGAATGAGCGCGTTTCGCAGCGCGTGCTTGAAGATGACCTTGCGGTTCGACACGCCCTTGGCGTACGCCGTGCGGATATAGTCCTGCCCAAGCGCGTCGAGCATAGACGAGCGCGTGTAACGCGCGATGTTGCACATCGGACTCAATCCGAGGGTGAAGCACGGCAGAATATACGCGTACCATTTCGCGTGCGCGCCGACGATGCTCGGAAGGATTTTCCACACCCCTCCCGCGAAAAGGACGAGCAGTATACTCGCCGTGACAAACGTGGGCAAGACGACGCCGAGCGTCGTCACCACCCGCAGAACGCTGTCAATGATTCCGCCCCTGTGATAGGCGGCAATACAACCGAAAACGATGCCGAAGATGATCGCCCATATCATCGCGTAAATGCCGACTTTCAGCGATACGGGGAACATCTCTTTAATGATCGTCGTTACCGGTCTGTTTTTCTGCATCTTGAATGACACGCCGAAGTCGCCGTGCGCAAGGTCTTTCAGCCAGTTGCCGTACTGAACGTAGAGCGGCTTGTCCAGACCGTATTTTTCTTCGAGCTTTGCGAGGACCGCAGCCGACGGAGCCTTTTCACTCAAAAACGGCCCGCCGGGTACAAGATTCATCAGGAAAAAAGTAATCGCGGAGACTGCAAACAGTGCGAGAATCCCCATTAAAACACGTTTTAAGAGATATTTTATCAAAACCTCACCGCCACATTATGGTTTTCACATTTTCTGATATTATACACCATAATTTTACATTATACAAGTATTTTTAGCAATCACTTTTCAAAAAGCACGCGAACGGCGGAGCAAAAGCTCCGCCGTTCGTATTGTCGCCGGTATTTACTCGGACTGCTCGTTGAGCCATTCGATGAGCGTGGATTCGACGGCTTTGCCGTCTTGGTCTTGGTAGAGCTTGCCGTCGTTGTATTTCAGGTTGTTTGTGAACGCCATCCACTCGCGGTGGTCGTAATTGGACTTCGTGCCGTCCGGCAGCGTGTATCCGGCGCCGAGAATCGTCAGGCGGCTGTCAACGCCCGCCTTGTCGGCGGCGGCGTACAGCGCGTCGAGCTTCGCCTTCTGCGCGGCAACCGGAATTACGGTGTCGCCCGCGCCGTAAATGCTCCAAATCGGGGTGGAGGCATACTTCACGATGTCGGTCGCCGAGGGAATGTGGCGGTCTGTCGCGGCGGCCGGGAACGCAGCGGCGAAGAAATCGGGACGCTCTTGCAGCGCGAGCCAGGTCATTCCGCCGCCGACGGAGAAGCCGCCGATGTAGATTTTTTTCGTGTCGATGTCGGGATTCTTCGCGATGAAATCGTCAAGCGCGGCGTAGAAAGAGCCGACCTGCGTATCCTGCGCGTCGCCCCAACGGAGTGAGGTTCCGAGGTCCGCGTTCGCGCGTGGGGTGAAGATATACGCGCCGCCCGCCGTGAACAGCTTCTGATAGTCGTCGGAGGCCCAGTTTGCGATGTCATTCGGGTTCGCGGCGTTATTGACCGCGAGCAGCGGCGACCACGTCGTATCGGAGAAACCTGAGCCGTGCAGCCAGATTACGAGCGGGTACTTCGTGCCTGCTTTTTCGGCGGGCTTGTAGTAGAGATACTCGTTTTTCAGACCGGACTTGGCGTCAACGGGACCCCACGCCGTGTCAAACTTCTTGGCGTTGTCGTAGAGTTTAAGGCCGTCCGCGGAGAGCGAACCCGCCGAATAATACAGCGCGGTGACCGCGCCGGACTCGTCAAACGTCACCCAGTAGGCGGCGGCTTTGTCGGCGGGAACGGCTGTGATGTCTACTTTATATGTGGTCGCGGTGCCTTTGAGATTGTACGCAACCGCGCCGGCTGCGACGTTATACACGGTGTCTTTAACGCCGAGTGTGATTTTGCCGTCCTTGGCGGGGGCGACCGTGTAGCCGGTTTTCACCTTGTCCCAGTTGTTGCCGATGGACGTGGCGACGCCCTTGTCGTCGAGCGTAAGCTCATAAACGCCGGGGATCTTCGTGAGGTAACCGGACTGCGCCGTGAGCGTCGCAACCGCGCCGCCGGAGAACGTCAGCGTCATGTATTCGCCGTCAATAATCGCCGGAGCGGAGGCTGTGGACATACCGAGGATAACCGCGGCGATTTTCGTTCCGGAGGTCGGCTCCGGCTTCTTCTCCGGCTCCGTGACCTTACCATCGGCGAAATCTTTCAGCGCGACGACGATGTCCGAGCGCAGCGCGACGGTTTTCGGTTTCGTGCTGTCAATGCCGTCGGTTTTTCCGGCGGCGTAGCGTTGAAGCATAACGTCGAGCTGCCAAAGCGTAAGTGCTTCTTTCGGAGAGAACGTCGTTGTGCTTGTGCCATTTGTGATTTTCGCGTTTACCGCCCACGCAACAGCGTCCGCGTAATATTCTCCGGCGGGAACATCGGCGAAAGTCGGAGCGTTTGCGACTTTGGGTTTGCCCGCATAACGGTAGAGTACAGTCACGAAGTCGCCGCGATTTAAGGCACCGGAGGGATCAAACTTTCCGTCGCCGATGCCGTTTACATAGCCGTTTTCGGTCGCCCAGACGACCGCGTCATAGTACTTGGCGTCCTTTGCGACATCGGTGAACGGGGACTCATCTTCCGGCGCGGGCGCGGGTGCGGGAAGCAGTGAGTCTCCGACGAGAACTTCCGTGGCGGTCGCTTCGCTGTAATTCGCGAGCGGCTCCAACTTGAAGTGAATCGCGCTTACGGCAAACTTCGGCGTCCAGATGCCTGTGTTGGCGTCAATTTTCGTACCCTCAATCGTAAGAGCAGTACCCGCTGCAATCGGTGCAGACTCTGTTGGGTAATCCTTAGAGTATGCGCCGAAAAGCGTCACGTCTTTGTTGAACTTCGCCGTTCCCTTGCTGTCAAGGTAGAACGTGTAGGTCGGACCCGACGGTGCTTTGCCGTCATACTTGTAGTGATCCGCGACGTCGGTCAGCGTCACTTCAAGACCGGAAATGTCTGTGAATTTGTACGTTGCCGTCGCGAGCGTGTTCGGCGCGGCGAACACCGCGGGGACAAGTGCCGCAACCATTGCAACCGCGAGGAGCAGGGACAGGACCGCTTTGTGTGTTCTGTGCATAAGTAACAATTCCTCCAACCTTAATAATTAATGTTTTCTGATTATAACAGTATACGACTTCTTTTGCAAGAAGTATTTGAAATATTTCTCATATCGCCGGACAGTCGCAAATTATTCTTGAACTCTCTGTTATAATATGGTATCATATCGACATTATTTTTATATCACTAATCGGAGGGCGAAATAAAAATGTCGGAAGCAACACTCGCGGTCTGCGATTTATTAAACAGTCGCGGAATTGATTTCAATTACGTTGAGCACAAGGCGGTGTTCACAATCGAGGATATGCTCGGTCTCGACCTGCCGGAATTTGACGCGGTGGCGAAGAATCTCTTTGTCCGCGACGACAAAAAGCGCAATTATTACCTGATTGTCGTCCGCCACGAGAAGAAGGTTGAGCTGAAAGCGTTCAGTGAAAAAATCGGCTCATCGAAACTCAGCTTTGCCTCCGAGAACGACTTGGGCGCGATTCTGGGGCTGCAAAAAGGCGCGGTGACGCCCTTCGGGGTCTTGAATGACGCGGAACACAGGGTTCGGGTACTGATCGACAAGTCCTTTGACGGCAGCCGCATAGGTATTCATCCGAACGACAACACCGCCTCGGTCTGGCTCTACACGGCGGACTTGGTTGAGGTTATCAAACAGCACGGCAACAGGGTTGAGTTTATCGAGCTTTAAGGCACGCGAACGCCCCGCGCTATGCGCGGGGCGTTGTCATCTCCCCTATCAGCGACCACGTATTGCAATCGGTTATTTTCACGTCGGCGAACTCGCCGAGAGCGGCGTCGCCGTGCAGGCGCACGAGGCGGTTCCCGTTCGTGCGGCCGGAAAACGGGTACAGCGCGTCGCCCGTCTCCGTATCGACGAGAACGCGGAGCGTTTTCCCGACGTATTCCGCGTGCTTTTCGGCGGAAACGCCGTTTTGCAGTTCAATCATCCGGTCGAACCACACCTGCTTCGTCTCGCGCGGGACGGGGTCGTCGAGCTTCGCCGACGGCGCGCCCGGCCGCGCCGAGTGAATGAACGTGAACAGCGCGTCAAACCGCACCTCTTTAATAAGGTTATACGTCTCCTCAAAATCCGCTTCGGTTTCCCCCGGAAACCCGACGATCACGTCGCTCGTCAGCACCAAGTCGGGCATTGCCGACCGCGCTGCCGCGATTAGCTCCAAATAATGCTCGCGCGTGTAGCCGCGGTTCATCAGTTTCAGGATGCGGTTGCTGCCGGACTGGAACGGCAGGTGCAGGTGCCGCGCGACTTTCGGCGAGTCCGCCATCGCGGCAAACAGCCGCTCCCCCGCGTCCTTCGGATGGCTCGTCATAAACCGCAGCAGAAAATCCCCGTCGAGGTCGTTCAGCTCGCGCAGCAGCTGCGGGAAATCCGTCTCCCCCGCCGGCTTGTACGAATTGACGTTCTGCCCAAGGAGCGTGATGTCCCTAGCGCCGCTCGCAATCAGTTCCTTCGAGTCTGAAATGACCGTCGCAACGCCGCGGCTGCGCTCCCGCCCTCGCACATACGGTACGATGCAATACGTGCAGAAATTGTTGCAGCCGTACATCACGGGCAGCCAAGCCGTGTACTTCCGTCCACGCAGCGCGGGCAGCCCCTCGGCGATTTCGCCGTCGGAATTTTCCACGGAAAACACGCGCTCGCCGCCGTTCACCGCCGTCTCCAACAGTTCCGGAAAACGCCAGAGGGCGTGCGTACCGAACACGATATCGACGTGCTTATAGCTCTCGCGTATCCGCTCCGAAACCTCCGGACGCTGCGCCATACAGCCGCAGACCGCGATAATCAGCCCCGGTTTGGCGCGTTTCAGGTGCGTGAGCGCGCCGATAACGCCGAAAACCTTTGCCTCGGCGTGTTCGCGGACGGCGCAGGTGTTGATTACGATCACGTCCGCGCCGTCGTCCGTCTCCGTCATCGCGTAGCCCATTTCGTCGAGCATTCCGCGAATGCGCTCCGAATCCGCCTCGTTCTGCTGGCAGCCGAATGTGAGAACGCGCGCGTACTTCGCGCGGTTTTGCGCGGCATTGGCTGACTTTACGCGCGCCATAATATCTTTTTGTTCCTGAATATGGAACTTTTCTACCGTTAGTGACATCTTAACTCCAAAACAAAAAATGAATTTTACGTGTATTTTATCATTTAAGTATGGAAAAATCAACCATAATGTCGTATAATAAAAAGAAGTATATTGTGGGGAGTTCTGACAATGAAAAATCTTGTCATAGACAAGCGCGTGATACGCGAAAATCTGCGCATTATTAAGGAAAACGCGGACGGCGCGGCGATTATCGCCGACCTCTCGGCTAACGCGGGCGGAATGGGGCTGTACGACATAGCTTCGCTGCTGCGGGACGAGGGTGTTTCCGCCTTTGCCGTGTCCGATCTGAACGACGCAACAACCCTGCGGTACAAGGGTTTTATGGACGAACGCGTTATGATGCTCCAATCCACGGCGGACCCCGTTGACCTCAAAGAGCTGATCGCGCTTGACGTCGTATGCACCTGCGGCTCCTATGACGCCGCCGTCGCAATCAACGGCATTGCCGAGGCGAAAAAGGTAAAAGCGCAGGTTCAAATCAAGGTCGATACCGGTCTCGGCCGCTACGGATTTCTCCCCGCCGAGACGGACAGAATCGCCGCGATTTACAAGTATATGTCGTGGCTCGAAGTGATCGGCACGTTCACCACCTTTTCAGCATCGTGGAAAAGTTCCAAGCAGACTCTGCGCCAGCTTGACGTCTTTAACGACGTTCTCGATAAGCTCACGGATATGGGGCTGGAACCCGGCATTGCGCACTGCTGCGACTCGGCCGCGCTGTTCCGCTTTGACTTCGCTCATATGGACGCGGTTCGCGTGGACACCGCGCTGTCCGGCCGCGTCCCCGGCAAGGCGATTACGGGTCTCGGCAAAGTCGGATACATCGAATGCGGCCTTGAAGAGGTTCGCTGGGTTCCCAAGGGGCACCGCTACGGCGCGGAACGCCCGATTGTGACCAAGGCCCCAACGAAGATCGCCGTGCTGTCCGTGGGCAGCTATCACGGTTTCGGCGTGACGCGCCACGTTTCCGCGATGAGCATTCCTGAGCTTCTTGCCGCGTCCTCGCGCCCGCTCTATGTCCGCGTCAACGGACAGAAAGCGCGCGTTCTCGGCAACGTCGGGCTGCTGCACACACTTATTGACGTGACGAAAATCGAATGCACCGTCGGCGACTCCGCGATTTTGGACGTTGACCCCGTGAACGTCAAGGGTCTGCCGATTTTGTACAAAGAATGAGCGGGCGGATATGAGCAAAATAATTCAGTTATCGGCGCACCTCGCGGACTTAATCGCCGCCGGAGAGGTCGTGGAGCGTCCCGCCTCCGTCGTCAAGGAGCTGTTTGAGAACGCGGTTGACGCGGGCGCAACCGCCGTCACGGTGGAGATTAAGAACGGCGGTCTTACGCTGATTCGCGTCGTTGACAACGGCAGCGGAATCGCGTCCGACGACGTTGCGCGCGCTTTTTTACGCCACGCGACGAGTAAAATCGCTACGGAGGCCGACCTTGAAGCGATAGGCACGCTCGGCTTTCGCGGCGAAGCTCTCGCCGCAATCTCGTCCGTTTCACGTGTCGAGCTTGAAACGCGCACCGAGGACGAGAGCGACGGCACACGCGCCGTTCTCGACGGCGGCGATATTATTTCGATTGAACCGGCGGCGCGCCCGCGCGGCACGACGATAAGCGTGCGCGACCTGTTTTTTAACACGCCCGCGCGGCAGAAATTTATGAAAACCGACCGCGCCGAGGCCGCCGCAGTCCTGCAAACCGTTATACGGCTTGCGCTGTCGCGTCCCGACATCACCGTCCGCTATATCCGAGACGGCGAGGAGGAGCTGCGAACCCCCGGCGACGGCAGCACGGAAGCGTGCGTCTACTCCGCGCTCGGACGTGAGTTTTCCGCCGGAATGCTGCCGCTGACGCTTGAAAACGAGGGCGTCACCGCGCGCGGCTTCATCTCAAAGGTCGAGGCGTTGCGCGGCAACCGCAATTATCAGTTTTTCTTCGTGAACGGGCGATGTATACGCTCCAAAACGCTTCAAGCGGCACTCGAACAGGCGTACCGCAACCGAATGTTCACGGGGCGGTTCCCCTCCTGTGTGATCTACCTTGAAACGGGCGCGAGCCGATTAGACGTGAACGTTCACCCGTCCAAGACGGAGATTAAGTTCCTCTTTGAAAAGCACGTTTTCGACGCGGTGCATTACGGCGCGCTGTCCGCGCTTGACGGCACCGAAACGCCGCGCGAGACCGCGTACCATCCTCCGGTTGAGCGCGGTACGGATTTCGCCGTCAAATCCCCCGTCGTCGGGACGTATCGCCCCGCTCCGCGCGACGTCAACCGCGGACTGCGGTATGAACCTCCCGCCGCGCCGTCGCCGCGTTTTTATCCGGAACCGGACGCGCAGGTTGCGATTGAAACGCCGAAAACGCCGGATTTCCGCGTCGTCGGCGAGGCGATGCGGACCTACATAATCGTCGAATCCGGCGAGACTCTCTGGCTAATCGACAAGCACGCGGCGCACGAGCGCGTACACTTCGACCGGCTGCGCTCCGAATCGCCGAATCCGATGCCGCAGTCGCTGCTGGAACCGATTATCATCACGCCTGAGGACGCGGAAACGCTCCTCGACAGCGCGGAACTGCTGACCTCTCTCGGATTCGAGGTTGAGGACTTCGGCGGCGGGAAGCTCGCCGTGAGGCAGATACCGTCGGACATTGAACCCGCCGAAACCGAGAGCGTCCTGTCGGAGATTTGCACCGAACTCGGACGCGGCGGCGACTTCTCCGCGCGGCGCGACGAAATACTCGCGTCGGTCGCCTGCAAGGCCGCGATAAAGTCCGGCAAGAACTCCGGCGAGCAGGAGCTTTATGAGCTTGCGGGGCGCGTAATGCGCGGCGAGGTGCGGTTTTGCCCGCACGGCAGACCCGTCGCCGTTGATATTACAAAGACCTTCATAGACAAAAACTTCAAGAGGATATAACTGTTTTTTATGAAATAAGTTGTTGTGATTACAGGTCCTACGGCCTCCGGCAAGACCGCGCTCGGCGTGGCTCTGGCGCGGGAACTGAACGGCGAGGTCGTCTCCGCCGACTCGATGCAGATTTATAAGCATCTGGACATCGGCACGGCGAAGCCGACGGCGGCGGAGATGGGCGGCATTCCGCACCATATGATTGACGTTGTTTCGCCGTTCGACGATTATTCCGTGTCGCGATATGTTGACGACGCAACGGTTTGCGCGGACGATATTATATCGCGCGGGAAGCTGCCGATCATCGTCGGCGGCACGGGGCTGTACATAGAATCGCTGATCGCCGGACGCATTTTCGCGCCGACGGAAAACGAGAGCGTGCGCGCCGAGCTAAATGATAAATACGACCGCATCGGAGGCGGGCAAATGCTCGCGGAGCTGGCGAAATTCGACCCTGTAAGCGCAGAGAAGCTGCATATGAATGACAAAAAGCGCGTCGTCCGCGCCTTTGAAGTTTACGAGCTGACGGGCAAAACGCAGTCGGAACACGACGCGGAGACGAAAGCGATTCCGCCGCACTACGACGCGCTCCGCATCGCTCTCGACTACGCTGACCGCACAAGGCTCTATGCCCGAATCGGCGAACGCGTAGACGAGATGGTGGACACGGGATTCCTCGGCGAAGCGAAGGATTTGCTGAAAATGGGCGTAACGCGCAACCACACGTCGATGCAGGCGATAGGCTACCGCGAGATGATGGACGCGGCTCTCGGCGAGATGTGGTTCTCCGACGCGGTGGATTCCGTTAAGCAGCGCAGCCGCCAGTACGCGAAGCGGCAGCTCACCTGGCTGCGCCGCCGCGAGGACATCAGGTGGATTTCGTGGGACGAAAAGCCCAGCACCGCTCTCGGTCTTGCGCTTTCGACAGAATTTTTGCGCGAAGCGGGTTATATTTAGCTCACAGCGAGCGCGAGCGAGCCGCCGCAGGTCGGGCTTTGCCTGACCGAGGAAATAAAATACAGAAAGAGGTAATAACAATGCCAAACCAAAAGCAGTTCAATTTGCAGGATGTCTTTCTCAATTCTGCGCGCACGACGAAGCAATTCGTCACGGTCTTTCTCGTCAACGGATTCCAGATGCGCGGGACGGTGACGGGCTTCGACAGTTTCACCGTCGTTCTCGACAGTGAGGGCAAGCAACAGCTGATTTACAAGCACGCGATTTCAACGATTATCCCGACGCGCCCTGTGAACTTCGCGGAAGCCGCAGCGGCGGAAACCGACGATAAGTGAGTGCGAAGCAAAAAGTAAACCGCGAAAAGCACGCCGGAGATTTCACGATAAAACTGATTTCCGGCCTGCTTTTCGCGGCGTTCGTGCTGTACTGCGGCTTTAATCTGTACAATTCGCTCGACAATCCCCTGCGCACGACGCGCGCCGCAGTGGTCGCGGTGCTTGAAACCGCCGACGCGCGCGGCTATATCGCGCGCGATGAGCAGGTTATTCCCGGCGCGTTCGGGCTTGTGGTGGCGGAGCTGCAAAGCGGCTCGCGCGCGGCAGCCGGACAAGCCGTCGCCGCCGGCTATTCCGACGGCACGGACAGTCGGAGCGTCGCGCAGGTGCGCGAGTTGCGCACGCGCATTGAACAGCTGAACGCCGTCGCCGCGACGACACCGGATTCACGCGCAAAGCAGTCGCAGACCGCGACCGAAAACCTTGTATCGGCTGTCTTGCACCGCGATTTCACATCCGAGCGCAAGTTTGCCATTGAGGCGGAGAGTCTCGTAATGAGCGCGGCGGAACCTGAGGCAGTCAGAGCGGAGATTTCCGCGCTTGAAGCGGAGCTTCAAGCCCTGACCTCGCAGATTTCAGTCGGCAAAACCGTTACGGCTCCCGTTTCCGGCATTTTCTCGGCGGAGCTTGACGGCTACGAGGGCATCAGACCCGATGCGGTACTCGGTCTCGTGCCGAGCGGATTGGACGCTCTGTTTTCGTATCCCACCGGCAAAGCGGGCGCGGCGCGGCTCGTCACCGGTACGCGCTGGAACCTCGCACTCGTCCTGACCGACGCGGACGCGGCGCGGCTGTTGGAGCTATCGTCGGTCACCGTGCGGCTCAATAATCCCGCAGCGGCGGAATTCGAGATGAAAATCGAGGAAATAGGGCGCAGTGAGGGCGGCGAGCGCGTCGTTGTTTTCTCCTGCGCAGCCGGGCTTTCAAAAATCCTTGACGCGCGGACGGTCACGGCGGAGGTGCTGTTCGGTGAAACCTCCGGCATTCGCGTACCCAAGGAGGCCGTGCGTTTGGAGCCTAAGAGCGAGGACGACGCGACGCTTGACCGCTTCGTGTACGTCGCCGAGGGACAGGTCGCGCGGCGCATTCGCGTCACAATCCTGCGGGAATTCGGCGACGCGTACATCGTCAAGGGCGAGGTCGTCGGCAATGAGGCGACCGGCGCGGCTTCACGGCTGCGCGACGGGGCGGAGATAATCGTCAAGGCAAATAATCTTTATGACGGCAAGGTGATTCGATGAGCATTGCGGATAATGTCCGCGCAATACGCGAACAAATAGCGCGGGCGGCGGAAAAAAGCGGGCGGGGCGCGTCTGACATTACACTCGTCGCGGCGGCAAAAATGAACGACGCGGCGCGTGTGCGCGAAGCTATCGCCGCCGGCGTGGACGCCGTGGGCGAAAACCGTGTTCAGGAGATGACGCAGAAGCTCGCCGAGGGCGCGTACACGGGCGCGCCGCTGCACTTCATCGGACATTTGCAGACGAATAAGGTCCGTGAAGTCGTCGGCAAGTGCGGCTTGATTGAATCCGTCGGCTCCGTTCGGCTGCTCGAAGCAATTTCCGCGCGGGCGGCGACGCTCGGTATTACGCAGGATGTGCTGATTGAGGTCAATATCGGCGGCGAGGAGAGCAAGAGCGGCGTCGCGCCCGACGAGTTGTCCCAAATTTTGGAAAAAGCCGCCGCCGTTTCCGCCGTAAAAGTCCTCGGTTTGATGTCAATTCCGCCGATTTCGGATAAAAATGACGCAAATTGTAATTTTTTTGATAAAATGTTCAACCTTTTTATTGACATACAAGGAAAAAAATACGATAATGTATCTATGCGTTATCTGTCAATGGGAATGAGCGACAGTTTCTGCGCCGCCATTGAAGCCGGAGCGAATATGGTTCGCATCGGCAGTTCGATTTTCGGGGCGCGGAATTACACCTGAGATACGGAAAATATTTAGGAGGATAATATATATGGGATTACTTGAATCGGCGAGAAAGTTTATGAAGCCGTATGGCGAAGACGACGACTTCCCCGGCTATGAGGCTCAGACACCCGCGCCGGAACCCGCGCCCGTTTCCGCGCCGCGCACGACCGCGCAGGCGAGGACGTCTTACGGCGGATTTGACGGCGGCGAGACCGGCAGCAGCGGCAAGGTCGTAAACATTCACGCAACAGCGCAGCTTCAAGTCGTGCTTGTCCAGCCGGAGAGCTTTGACGCCGCGACGGAGATTGCGGAGCATCTGCGTGACCGCCACACCGTCGTGCTTAACCTTGAAAACGCAAACAAGGACCAGACGCGCCGTCTTTTGGACTTCCTCGCGGGGTTCGCCTACGCGCAGGAGGGCAAGGTCAAGAAAGTCGCGGTTTCGACCTATATCATCACGCCGTATAATGTCAGCCTGATGGGCGACCTCATCGACGAATTAGAGAATAACGGACTGTATTTCTAAAGAAAAACATAAGGGGTAAAAATATGCTTACACCTGCGGAAATTTCCGGGAAGGAATTTGAAAAAGCGATATTCAGCGGATACCACACGGGCGGCGTTGACGATTTTCTTGAAGTTGTCACTGCCGACTATACGGCGTTGTACAAGGAAAACGGCATCCTGAAAAACAAGCTGAAAGTCCTTGTCGAGAAAATTGAGGAATACCGCGCCACCGAGGACGCGATGCGTATGGCTCTGCTCACCGCGCAGAAAACCGGCGAGGAGATCATCGCTAAGAAAACCCGCGAGGGCGAAGAGTATTCGGAGCGTATGGAGCGCGACGCGGAAGCGCGCCGGCGTGAAATTGACGGGCTTATTGCCGATGAGCGCGCGCGGCTGCTCGCCGCGTCAAACGAGACGGTAAAGTACGTCGAGGCCACAAAAGCGTTGCTTCAAGTCCATCTGGACTTCCTGTCCAAGCTCGACAACATCAAGCGCGCGCCCGATCCGGAACCCGAACCGCCCACGCGTGAGGACGTGATTCAGGAGGCCGCGCGGGAGATCGGCGACGCCGTAGAGAAGCTCTATGCCCCGGAACCGGCTTCCGAACCCGACGAAATCAAGTACACGCTTGACGACGAGGGCGAACCGACGAAAACATTCAATCCGATGCTCATCGACACGGAGGAAGAGGACCGCGACGCCGAAAGGACAAAGCACGTTTTTGACGACTTAAAAGATCATTTCGGTTTTAATATGGAGCAAAGCGACTAATCTTAACTAATGAATAACGCGTAGGGGCGAACTTTGTTCGCCCCTACTGATAAGTGATAAGGGGAAATAAATCAATGGCACAGGACTATAACACCACGGTAAATCTTCCGAAAACTGACTTTCCGATGCGCGCGGGATTGGCGAAGCGCGAGCCGGAAATGCTCGCGTCGTTCTTCGAGCGCGACATTTACGGCAAGCTGATGGAGAAAAACGAGGGCAAGCCCCTCTTTATTTTGCACGACGGTCCGCCGTTTTCCAACGGCGATATTCATATCGGCACGGCGATGAATAAGCTCTTGAAGGACTTCATCGTCCGCTACAAGAATATGACGGGCTTCCGCTCGCCGTACATCCCCGGCTGGGACAACCACGGTATGCCGATTGAGTCCGCGATTATCAAGAAAAACAAGCTGGACCGCAAGAGTATGTCGATTCCCGAATTCCGCGACGCGTGCCGCGCGTTCGCTGAGGATTTTGTCAACCGCCAGCGCGAGCAGTTCAAGCGTCTCGGCGTCATCGGCGACTGGGACAATCCGTACCTCACGATGGACCCGAAGTTTGAGGCTGCGGAGGTCCGCGTGTTCGGCGAGATGTACGCAAAGGGTTTGATTTACAAGGGTCTAAAACCGGTTTACTGGTGCCCGACGGACGAGACCGCGCTCGCCGAGGCGGAGATTGAGTACGCCGACGACCCCTGCAACGCCGTTTTCGTGAAATTCAAGTCGAATGAGTACGATAACACGTACTTTGTCATCTGGACGACGACGATTTGGACGCTGCCCGGCAACCTCGCGATCTGCCTGAACCCGAATATTGAGTACGCGTTTGTCAAGGCCGGCGGCGAGACATATATCATCGCGGAGGCTCTCGTGAAAGCCGTCTGCGACAAGGCTGGCATCACGGATTACACGATTACGGACAAAAAGTTCGGTCGCGAGTTTGAGCTTCAAACCGCGAAGCACCCGTTCTATGACCGCGACAGTCTGCTTATCCTCGGCGACCACGTAACGACGGAGGCCGGTACCGGCTGCGTTCACACCGCGCCCGGCTTCGGCGTGGACGACTTCAACGTCTGCCGCCTATACCCGCAGCTCGGAATGACCGTTCCCGTAAACGACCGCGGCATTATGACCGAGGAGGCGTTGCAATTCGAGGGTCTGCACTATTCCAAGGCGAACGACGCGATTTTTGAGGAAATGCAGACCTCCGGCGCGCTGTTCGCGTCCGAGAAGATTACGCACTCCTATCCGCACTGCTGGCGTTGCAAAAACCCGATTATCTTCCGAGCGACGGAGCAGTGGTTCGCGTCCGTGGACGCGATTAAGGACGCCGCCGCGGATTCCTGCGACGACATCGCGTGGATCCCCGAATGGGGTCACGACCGTATGGTCGCGATGATTCGTGAGCGCAACGACTGGTGCATTTCGCGCCAGCGTCACTGGGGTCTGCCGATTCCCGTTTTCTATTGCGACGACTGCAAAAAGCCCGTCTGCACGACGGAGACGATTGACGCGGTTTCTAATCTCTTCGCCGAAAAAGGGTCGAATATTTGGTTTGAGGCCGACGCGGCGGATATTCTGCCGAAGGGCTTCAAATGCCCGCACTGCGGCGGTATTCACTTCACGAAAGAGACCGACACGCTCGACGGTTGGTTTGACAGCGGCTCCACTCACGCGGCGGTTTTGGAGCAGTTTGACGGCGTGCAGTCCCCCGCCGACATCTATCTCGAAGGCGGCGACCAGTACCGCGGGTGGTTCCAGTCGTCGATGCTGACCTCAATCGCGACGCGCGGGCGCGCGCCGTACAAGCGCATCATCACTCACGGCTGGACGGTTGACGGAACCGGCCGCGCGATGCACAAGTCCCTTGGGAACTCCGTTTCCCCCGACGAGGTTATCAAGGACTACGGCGCGGATATTCTGCGGCTGTGGGTATCCAGTTCCGACTACACGTCCGACGTGCGCATTTCCAAGGACATTCTGAAACAGCTCTCCGATATCTACCTGAAAATCCGCAACACGGCGCGGTATATCCTCGGAAACCTCAACGGCTTTGACCCGAATGATCTGACGCCGTTTGCGGAACTGGAAGAGCTTGATAAGTGGGCGATTTCGCGCCTGAACGCGCTCGTTACGCGCGTCCGCGCAAGTTTTGATAAGTACGAATACCACACGATTTACCACGGTATTCACAACTTCTGCGCCGTTGAGATGTCAAACTTTTATCTCGACGTGATCAAGGACCGTTTGTACTGCGACCCGCTCAATTCCGCGTCGGGGAAGTCCGCGCGCACGGCGATTTATCTGATTCTCGACGCGCTCACGCGTATGCTCGCGCCGATTCTGGCGTTCACGTCGGAGGAAATCTGGGCGGAAATGCCGCACCACAGCGGCGTCGATACCGGCAGCGTCCTCCGGAACGATATGCCGGAGCCGGACGCCGCGCTCGAACTCGATTCGCAGGCCGCCGAGAAGTGGGAAAAGCTCCTCGAACTGCGTGGGATTGTCAACAAAGCTCTTGAAACGGCGCGCGCCGAAAAGGTCATCGGCAAGTCGCTTGACGCGGAGGTTTCGCTGTTGTTTTCCGGCGCGGAAATCGACAAATACGCCGCCGCGCTCACCTATCCCCTCGCGCCGCTGTTCATCGTGTCAAAGGTAAGCATCATTCCCGTGTCGCCGGAGGGATTTGCGTCAAGCGGCATCAAAGACCCGATCAAGGTTGAGATTCGCGCGTCGGAAGCCGCCAAATGCGAGCGTTGCTGGACGCACGACGAACACGTGAACGCGGACGGGCTTTGCCCGCGCTGCGCCGACGTGATTAAGGCTCTCTGATGTGGTATTTTATCTTCGCCGCGGTTATCGTCGCGCTTGACCGCGCGGTCAAGCTGTGGGTAATGTGGGCTGTGGAGCCGGGTACCGCGTTCCCGCTCATTCCGGGCATAATTCACATCACAAACGTTGAGAACCCCGGCGCGGCGTTCTCAATCCTCGCGAATATGCGCTGGGTTCTTGTCGGCGTCTCGTCGGTCTGCGCGCTTGCGATTATCTATATCATCGCGGCAAAAAAGCTCACGGGCTTCGGGCGATGGTGCGCTGCGGCGATCCTCGGCGGGGCCGTCGGGAACCTCATAGACAGAATCCTGACGGGAAAAGTCCTCGATATGTTTGAGACCGAGTTTGTGACTTTCGCGATTTTCAACGTCGCGGACATCTTCATCACGCTCGGCGGAGCCGCTTTGATTATCTACATCATCACGTTCGAGATGTCGAAAAAGACGCATACAATTGCCGATGACAACAACACTTAGCGTAGGCGAGGACGCGGGCGGCCTGCGCGTCGATGTTTTTCTCGCTTCAATGCTGCCGGAGCTTACGCGCTCCGCCGCCGCGCGCCTGCTCGAAAACGGCGGCGTGACGCGAAAAGGCAGAGCCGTCGCGAAGTCGCACAAGGTCATCGCCGGCGAGAGTTTTGACGTTGAAATCCCCGATTCCGCACCGGCGGAGAACGTCGCGCAGGATATTCCGCTCGACGTCGTGTTTGAGGACGGCGACGTGATTGTCGTGAACAAGCCGCGTGGAATGGTCGTCCACCCCGCGCCGGGTCACGCGGACGGTACGCTCGTCAACGCGCTGCTGCACCACTGCGGCGACAGTCTTTCCGGCATCGGCGGCGTTATGCGCCCCGGTATTGTCCACCGCATTGACCGCGACACGTCGGGGCTGATTATCGCGGCGAAAAACGACTATGCCCACCGCAAACTGGCGGCACAACTCAGCGATCACACGCTCTCGCGCACCTATGAGTGCGTCGTGCGCGGCAAGCTGCCGCAGGACGCGGGGACGATCAGCGCGCCGATTGGCCGCCACCCGACGGAGCGCAAGAAGATGGCGGTTACGGACAAAAATTCGCGCGCGGCGGTCACGCATTACGAGGTCATCGCGCGGTATCCCGGCTTCACGCACGCGCGCTGCCGCTTGGAAACGGGGCGCACGCACCAGATTCGCGTCCATATGGCGAGTATCGGTCACCCGATTCTCGGCGACGAGGTTTACGGCGGGCGCGACACGCGGATAAAGCTCACAGGTCAGTGTCTGCACGCGCGTGAATTGCGGTTCACTCACCCGCGCACGGGTGAAGAGATTCACGTTACAGCGGAGCTGCCGCCGTATTTTGCCGATGTTTTATTGAAAATATCGCGTTGAGGTAAATCCTATGACATTCCCGAATTTGACTTACTTAATGATTGCGTTGACCGCGCTTTCCGGCGCGCTCTTTTTCTCATACTACGTTCGGTTCGTCCGTCCGCGTGACGGGACGCTCGAATGGATTTCCCGCGCCGTTACGCGTCCGCGCTTTCGCTTTGAGTTCAAGTTCCACCCGATGGCGCGCGTCGATATTGCGCCGCTCGCGATAATCCTCGCCTTGTTTTCGTTTATTTCGTTCTTCAAGCTCGGCGATTTCACCGCGCCGCAGACATTTTACCGCTTTACGGAGGCGCGCGACAGCACAATTATCACACTCCCGGAGGGGACGTCCGTTACGAAAGTGATGTTCTATACCGGTCTGTGGATCGGCGATTACCGCCTTGAACACTCGCAGGATGGCTTGAATTGGGTCGAGCTGCCGTCCGCGCTCCCCGATAAGCACCCGACGGCTATGGGGCAGTCCCACGCGGATTTATTCAAGTGGCGTACCGCCGATATGCTCAATATACTCGCCTTTGACGCCCGTTTTATCCGGTTGACTATGGTGAAATCGCAGAACGATTCCAAGCCGCTGGAACTCGGCGAGCTTGCGATCTATGACTGGGACGGCAAACTCGTCACGCCGGTTGACGGCGCGAAAGAGCTGTTCGACGAGCAGGAGCTTATCCCCGAACGCTCGACTTATATGAACAGTATGTACTTCGACGAGATCTATCACGGGCGCACCGCGTACGAGACCGTCCGGAACATATATCCGTACGAAACCGTTCACCCGCCGCTCGGCAAGACGATAATTTCAATCGGCATTGAGCTATTCCATATGACGCCGTTCGGCTGGCGCGTGATGGGGACGGCGTTCGGCGTCGCTATGCTCGCCGCGCTGTACGTTCTGATCAAGAATATGTTCGGTAAAACGTCCGTCGCGCTGTGCGGAACACTGCTGCTCGGCTTCGATTTTATGCGCTTCACTCAGACGCGAATCGCGACCGTGGACACGTATCCGGTGTTTTTCATCATTCTCGCGTATCTGTTTATGTACCGCTTTCTCACGACTGAGGGCGACGGCGACTGGCGCGCGAATATGCGTCCGCTGTTCCTGTCCGGTCTGTTTTTCGGCGTGGGCGCGGCGACGAAGTGGATCGTCATCTACGCCGGTTTCGGTCTGCTCGTTATGTATATCGCGAAGCTCGTCGCAGACTATAAATACTGCTATGAGGACGGTTCCCCCGGCGTTTACTCGCTGCGCGTGGTTAAAACCCTTGCGGTTACGGCGGCTTTCTTTATCGTCATTCCGGTTATCATCTATATTTTGAGTTATATTCCGTTCGGGCGCGCGAAAGATATGACTGTGCGCGGCGGAATGCTCTGGAATGTCGATTACTACCGTATGATTTGGAACGTACAGGTCAACACGTTCAGGTACCACTCCGGCTTGCAGGCGACGCACCCGTATTCCTCGACGTGGCTGCAATGGATCGCCGACGCGCGCCCGATTCTCTATTACACAGACCGCCCCGCCGAGGGTATGAAATCCACGTTTTCCGCGTTCGGTAACCCGCTCGTCTGGTGGTTCGGTTTCGCCGCAATCGTCGCGATGTTCGTCCGCGTATTTAGGTTCAAGGACGCCAAGGCGTTGATAATCATCATCGGATACCTCTCGCAGCTTGTGCCTTGGATGTCCATTTCGCGCGTCGTGTTCGCGTATCACTACTTCCCGTCTACGATTTTCCTCGTCCTCGCGCTGGCGCATTTGTTCAGCACCTGCGTTGAGCGCG
The DNA here is from genome assembly GCA_031261745.1 of Oscillospiraceae bacterium. Classification (GTDB taxonomy): domain Bacteria; phylum Bacillota; class Clostridia; order Oscillospirales; family Oscillospiraceae; genus JAIRRO01. The sequence goes on along the minus strand of JAISJC010000045.1, from coordinate 4,816 downwards.
GCGGGCGCGAGGGCCGCCGCACGATGATCGGCTTCACCGCTTCTGCGGGCGTACTTTTCGCGCTGTTCTATCCCGTTCTGTCCGGTATGGTCGTGCCGGAAAGCTACATCAAAGGCGTACTCAAATGGTTCCCAAGCTGGCCTTTGTAGCCGCTGAAATTTAAGGAGAAAAAATAATGCCTGTTATCAAGTTTGCAAAAAATCACGCCTCCGCGCTCTGGAAAGTCTCCGCGTTCGCGGTGTTCGTCGTCTGCTGCGCCCTGAATTTCAGCGGTATGATGTACGGCGACCAGTCCGCAACCTTTAACGCCGCTGTTACGCTGATATATGTCGCGTTCTGGGTCGCGTATCACGTATTTAACGCAAAACGCAAAAGCTCGCTGACACTCTCAATCGTTTTTTCCGCCGTTTTGCTGCTCTCCGCCCTGTTGGGCACGGTGACAATGTGGACGGGCTTCGCCTTCGGCGGTCTGGTTTTTATTGCGATACCGGCCATCACGCCTCTGTACGGCATCGCCGCCGTGACGATGAATTTCGCGGCGACTTATATCGCGATGGACGTTCTCGCGGCGGGCTGGCTCTTCGCCGGAATACTGCTGCGGCGCAGACACGTCCCCGATATTTATTCGCTGATTAACTGATATATTGAGCTGCAAAAACACCCCGCGGAAATTCCGCGGGGTGTTCGTGTTTTCTGTGGTTTATCCCTTGATCGTATACCCGCTCTTGTCGAAGTAGTTCAGCGGATTCTTTCGGTCGCCGTTGATCGCAACCTCGAAGTGCAGATGCGTCGCCGTGCTGTTGCCCGTGGAGCCTGCGGCACCGATGACCGTGCCCTTGGATACGGTGTCTCCAACCTTGACTTTCAGCTTTGACATATGACCGTACAACGTCGTCATTCCTGCGCCGTGGCTGATAACGACGTAGTTGCCGTAGCTGGAACTGTACATCGCGGTCAGCACCTTGCCGCCGTCTGCCGCGTAGATGTTCGAGCCGTAGCTCGCCCGAATATCGATACCCGTGTGCTGGCGAATAATCTTGCCGCCGACGGGGTCGCGGCGCGTGCCGAACTCACTCGTCACGACATTGCTGACCGCCGGCCATTGCAGCGTACCCGTCCCTTTGACCGTACCGGACGCATTGCCCGCCTTTGCGGCGGCCTCCTCCTGCTCGCGCAGCTCCTGCATTTTCTGCTGAATTTCTTTCTGCAAGCGGTCGTTCTCCGCGTTCTTCTCTTGCAGCATAGCGTTTTCGACGTCAATATCCTTTTGCAGCTCTTCGAGCAGCGCGATTGACTCCTCAACCTGCAATTCCAGCTCCGCCTGCTTCTCTTGAAGCGTGACGCGCTCCGCTTCCTGCTCGGCGACGGCCTGAATGAGCGCATCACGCGCCGCGACTGTTTCGAGCCGCGCCCGAACGAGGTCGTTGTACGCCGCCTCATCGGAGCGCATAATGTCGCTCACGAAGTCTATGCGCGCAAGCAAATCCGAGAAACTCGCCGCGTCAAACACGACGGCTATGTAGCTGACCGCGCCGTTTTCTTCCATATCGCGCACGCGCCGCTTGTACAGTTCGAGCTGCGCGTTCTCGCGCCTCTGCGCCTCGTCAACCTCGGCTTCTTTGTCCTCAATCAGACCGTAATAAAGATCAATCGTCTCATTGATGTTGTCAATTTCGTCCTCCGTGAGGGCGATGCGGTTGTCGAGAACGGTCTTTTTTGCCGTCGCGGAGAGCTGTTCATATTTCAGCGAATTGATCTCCGACTGGATGGCGCGCTTCTGGTCGTTCAGCTCCTTGGATTTCGATTTGAGTTTGTCAATCTGCGACTGTGTGACCGCGCTCGCCGTCGCGTTAAACGCGACGAGCAGCAGCGACAGCAACATCATAATCGCCAGTATTACGGCGACTATTCGCGCAAAGTTCTTATTGTTTTTCATTGATTACACCTTCAAATATTTACGGATTGCGGTATTCGAGCCGATTATGCCGACGCCGAAACCGATTGCGATGAACACGATGAACAGCGGCAGCGCGACGTGCGAAAACGGAATCGTATGCAGGAATCCGGTCGAGCCGAAGGTTCCGTTGTTGATTATCGCCTCGCTGACGACGAGGTACAACCCCCACTGCGCCAGAAACGCGAACAGCGAGCCGAGCAGACCGAGAATGAACCCCTCAAACGCGAACGGCCACCGGATAAACGCGTTTGTCGCGCCGACCATCTTCATTATCGCGATTTCCTCACGCCGCTCAAACGTCGCGAGCTTGATTGTGTTAGACATTATGAACAGCGAAATGATGAGCAGCACCGCGACGAGGACGACGGAAACGCCCGAAACGATGTTGCGGATTGTCACGAAGCCCTTGGCAATCAGCAGGTTTGCGTTGACCTTCGCGATGCCCGGAATATCCCTGATATATATTTGTGTCTTAGCCATATCCGCGACGTCCTCGACATAGATTGAGAAGCGGTGGCGCAAAACCGACGCGTCGATGTTCTCAAACCGCGTCTTATCGTCAAACTTTGAGATGAATGTCTCCATCGCTTCCTCGCGCGAGGTAAACTGCGCCGATTTCACGTTCGGCACAGCCTCAATATCGCTCTTCAAGGCGCGCGCCTCCTCGACGGAGATACCCTCTCCGACGTAGGCGAGAATGACATTCTCGTTCTCAAATTCACCGATGATTTTGTTGACGTTCACGGCGAGGAGCGAGAAGCTGCCCATAATAATCAGGCACGCGACGATGATGAAAACGCTCGCGAACGACATAAAACCGTGCGTAAAAATACTTGAAACGCCCTCCCGGACGTAATATCCCGTTCTAATACTCGCCATTTGAATCATACCCGCCTGTTCTGTCGCTGATAATGCGTCCGCCGTCGATTGCGATGACGCGGCGGCTCATCTCGTCCACGAGCGACTTTTCGTGTGTCACGACGAGAACCGTGGTTCCGAGTTCGTTAATTTTTTGAAGCAGCGTATGTATCTCCAAACTGCGCGCGGGGTCGAGGTTGCCGGTGGGCTCGTCCGCGATTATCAACCCTGGATTGTTCACCAGCGCGCGCGCGATCGCGACGCGCTGCTGTTCTCCGCCGGACAACTCCGGCGGGCGCGACTTTGACTTTTCGTCAAGCCCGACGAGATTGAGTACATACGGGACGCGCGCGCGGATTTCTTTTGTGCTTTTGCCGACGGCGCGCATTGCGAACGCGACGTTCTCGTATACTGTTTTCTTGTCTATGAGGCGAAAATCCTGGAAGATTACGCCGATTTTCCGCCGCAGATACGGCAGCTTGTGCGCGCGAATCCGCGCCATATCGAAGCCTGACACGACGACCGCGCCCTCAGTGGGCGCGACCTCGCCAATCAGCATTCGGATTATCGTTGACTTCCCGGAGCCTGACGGCCCGACGAGAAACGCGAACTCCCCCGGTGCGAGGTCGAACGAAACGCCTTTTAAGGCCTTCGACCCGTTGGGGTAGGTCTTGAATACATCTTGTAAATGAACCATTTGTCCTCCATAAAATTTTGCGCTGTCAGTGGAATGTTAATTCTGCGGCGCAATCTGCGAATTCAGGTACTTTTTGACCATCAGCGCGACCTTGAATACAATTGCGTGATCGAGTTCGCGCAGGTCAAGTCCCGTGATTTTCTTGATTTTTTCAAGGCGGTACACGAGCGTGTTGCGGTGGACGAACAGCTTGCGCGACGTCTCCGACACGTTGAGATTGTTCTCAAAAAACTTGTTGATCGTGAACAGCGTCTCCGTGTCCAACGCCTCAATCGGGTTTTTCTTGAAAACCTCCGACAGGAACATCTCGCACAGCTTCGTCGGCAGCTGATAAATCAGCCGTCCGATGCCGAGATTTTCATAGAAAATCACCGTCTGCTCGTTGTCAAAAACGCGCACGACGTCAATGGCGACCTGTGCCTCCTTGTAGCGGTCGGCAAGCTCCCGCAGGCTCTTTGCGGCGGTGCCGATGCCAATAACGAAGTCGGAAATCCCCGCCTCCTGCAACCGTTTTTCGAGCGCGGTCGCGGTGGACAGCAGTTTTTCCGAATCGTCGGAATTCGGCATTTGCGCGACGAGGACAATGTCACTCGCCGAAACGAAAACGACGAAATCATTCTGCGTATCTGGGAACATATCGCGGATAACCGCGACGGCGGCCGTGTCAGCCTGACCGGACTGGCGAATCAGAAAAACGGCGCGCGGAGCGTCGGACATAAAGCCCAAATCGCGGCTGCGGACATAGATATCCCCCGGCAGCACATTATCCGACAAAATGCTCTTGATAAACGCGGAGCGGTCGTTGTTTTCCTCGTAATGCGTTTTTGCCTCGGCGACGGCGATCGACGCGAGGATACAAATAGCCTTCGCGTGCTCGTCCTCTCCCTCGGCAAAGACGATGTAACCGGGCGAGGAAATGCCGGCTTCAAGCGTCTTGAACGTGCGCCCGTCCGCGCACTCCACTGTACCGGCTTCACCGGACGGAACAGCGGAACCGAGCGGCTGGCCGATCAGTGATAAATTTGTACTCGCTATGATGACTCCATCGGAATCTAAAACGCCTACAAGGCGCGGGGTGGCTTCCCTCATTTGAAAAATCAAACCCTGAAAAACTCTACCGGACACGGCGACACCTACCTTCAATCAATTTACTTAGTCAAATTCACTAAATATTATACACCGTACTATTTATTTTTTCAATAGTTTTTTTCACTTTTTGTAACTTTTTGAGATTTTTTCTGCGACAAATATTGGTAATAACGCAAACAAGCCGTGAATATCTTGTACAACAAAGATGATTTGAG
>JAISJC010000135.1 GCA_031261745.1 Oscillospiraceae bacterium | reverse complement strand
TACGCCCTGCCGCAATCCCCGCAGATTTACAAGCAGCTGCTGATGCTGTCGGGCTTTGACCGCTACATTCAGCTCGCGCGGTGCTACCGCGACGAGGATTTGCGCGCCGACCGCCAGCCGGAGTTCACGCAGATTGACGTTGAAATGTCGTTCGTGGACGTTGACGACATTCTGGAAATGATTGAGGGCTTCATCTCGCGCCTGATGACGGACGTTCAGGGCGTGAGCATTCCGACGTCGCTCCCGCGCTTGCCCTACGCCGAAGCGTTGTCCCGCTACGGCTCCGACAAGCCCGACACGCGCTACGGAATGGAGATTATCGACTTGTCCGACCTCGTTTCCGGCTCCGGTTTCGCCGTTTTTGACGGCGCGATTGAAAACGGCGGCTCCGTCCGCGGAATAGTCGCGAAAAACGCCGCCGCGACGCTATCCCGCAAGGAGCTTGACAAGCTCACGGAGCAGGTCAAGGGCAGCGGCGCGAAAGGTCTCGCGTACATCCGGTGGAGCGAGGACGAGCCGAACGTGAGCTTTTCAAAGTTCGTTTCGCAAGAGCTGATTACGTCGGTTATATCCCACACCGGTCTTGAAAAAGGTGATGTTTTACTGATTATAGCCGATAAAAATAGCGTTACGCTGCCGATTCTTGGGGCTTTAAGACAGACAGTAGCGCGTAAATTAGACATCATTCCGGAGGGTTTCAACTTCCTCTGGGTCACGGATTTCCCGTTTTTCGAGCGCGACGAGGACAGCGGCGAGTGGGTCGCGATGCACCACCCGTTCACAATGCCGACGGAGGAGAGCCTGCCGTTCATCGAATCCGACCAGGGGCGCGTCATCGCGAAAGCCTACGATTTGGTGGTCAACGGCACGGAGCTTTGCTCCGGCTCAATCCGCATTTCCGACTACAAACTCCAAGACCGTATGTTCAAGTCGCTTGGGTTGACGCCGGAGGAGATTGACGCAAAATTCGGATTCCTCGTCGAGGCGTACAAGTTCGGCGCACCGCCGCACGGCGGCGTCGGTATCGGTCTCGACCGTCTCGCGATGATTCTCTGCGGCGCGGAGAGTTTGCGCGACGTCACGGCGTTCCCGAAGGTTCAAAACGCGTCGGAGTTGATGTCGGCCGCCCCCGGCGACGTGGATGAGACGCAATTAAAGGAATTGGGAATTAAACTGTTGTAATATTGGCAATAATTACAGCATCAACCGCAACGGAGGTCAACCTTGCCCACAACAAATACACAGCCGCGAAAAATACAACCCCCCCGCCGAAATCGCGTCCTCCCTCGGATTGAGGCGGACGCGAATGTCGGCTTGTCCGCCGCGGATGCGGCATTGAGGCTGAAAAACGGCTACGCTAACGACAATCCCGAACCGCCGGAGCGCACGACGGGTCAGATTATCGCGGACAATATTTTCACGTACTTCAACCTGATTTTCGCGACGCTCGCGGTTCTCATCGCCGTCACCGGTCATTATAAAGAGCTTACGTTCCTGCCCGTCGTGTTCGCGAACATCATTATCGGCGTGGTTCAGGAACTGCGAAGCCGCGCGAAGCTGCGGACACTGACGCTGATCACCACCCCTAAGGCTGCCGTAATTCGCGACGGTTCGCAGCTACAAATCCCCTGCGAATACACGGTTCTCGACGACATCGCCGTGTTCGCTTCCGGTGGTCAGATCTACGCGGACGCAATCGTCGTCGGCGGCGAGTGCCGCGTTAACGAAGCCCTCGTGACCGGCGAGTCGGACGAGATAACGAAAACGCCCGGCGACACGCTGCTGTCGGGTAGTTTCGTCGTGTCCGGAGAGTGCCGCGCGCGGCTCGACAAGGTAGGGCGCGAGTCATTCGTCGCGAAGCTCACGCTTGAAGCGAAGAAATCCAATAAAAAAATGCGTTCCGAGATGATGTATGCCCTCACGAAACTCGTAAAAATGATTGGCGTTGTGATCATCCCGTTCGGCGCGATAATGCTGTATCAGCAACTAAAAGTCCTGAAACTCCCGTTCGCGGACGGTATGATCACAACCGTCGCCGCGCTCATCGGAATGATTCCTGAGGGGCTGTATCTGCTCGTTTCCGTCGCGCTGACGGTCTCGGTTATGCGGCTCGCGAAGCGGCGCGTTCTCGTGCAGGAAATGCGGTGCATCGAGACGCTCGCGCGCGTGGACGTGCTTTGCGTGGACAAAACCGGCACGATTACGGAGCCGGAGATGAACGTGCGCGAGGTCATTCCGCTGAATACGGCGCGGTTTTCCGAAGCACATATTGCGCAGATTATGGCGGACTATCTCGGCGGCGGTTCCAATGAGAACGAGACGACGTCCGCACTGTCAAAGTTCTTCACGGGTGACGCGAAACTCCGCGTGACCCGTCGGTTGGCGTTCTCCTCCTCGACAAAATACGCCGGCGCGGAGCTGTCCGACGGCACGGCGTATTTAGTCGGCGCGTGGGATAAATTGCTTACGCGGGACGCTGCGGGCGGCGTCCCCTATGGAATGTGTGAAAAACATTCAAGTGACGGCTATCGCGTTCTGCTGCTCGCGCAATATTCCGGCGATATCTCGACGGCCGACAGGTCGCTGACGACAAATCCGGAGCCAATCGCGCTCCTTCTGCTCACGAATAAAATCCGCGAAGCCGCGCCCGCTACTTTCAAATATTTCGCGGAGCAGGGCGTTTCCGTCCGCGTGATCTCCGGTGACAATCCGCAAACCGTTGCGCGCATCGCCGCCGACGCGGGGATCGAGGGCGCGGAGCGTTGCATTGACGCGTCAACACTGAAAACAGAGCGGCAAATCCGCCGGGCGGCGGCGGACTATATCGTGTTCGGGCGCGTCACGCCCGACCTGAAACGCCGCCTTATACGCGCACTGAAAGCGGAGGGTCATACCGTTGCAATGACCGGTGACGGCGTGAACGACGTACTCGCGCTCAAAGACGCGGACTGCGGAATCGCAATGGCCTCCGGCTCCGACGTCGCGTGTCACGTCGCGCAGCTCGTGCTGCTTGACAGCGATTTCTCCGCGATGACGAGCGTCGTCGCCGAGGGGCGGCGCGTGATTAACAATATCGAGCGGTCCGCCTCGCTGTTCCTCGTAAAAAACATCTTTTCGTTCCTTTTGACCGCTATCGCACTGCTTTTCACGCTCTCGTACCCGATGACGCCGTCGCAGCTGACGCTGTTTAATGTGATGTTTATCGGCATTCCGTCGTTCTTCCTCGCGCTTGAACCTAACCGCGCCCGTGTGCGCGGACGTTTCCTCGCGAACGTGCTGATTAACTCGCTGCCCGCGGGACTGACCGACGTCGCCGTCGTAATCTCCGTAATGCTGCTCGGCACGCGCTTCGGCATTACGCCCGACGAACAATCGACTATGGCGACGATTGTCATCGCGTTTGTCGGGTTTATGATGCTCATCAAAGTGGCTCGTCCGATGAACCTTTTTCGGCGCGCCCTCGTCTCCACGATGGTCGCCGGATTCGCTCTCGGCGCGTTGGTTTTCTCCGATATGTTCAACATTTCCGCGCTCGGCGGCAAAGCGATTTTGATGACGTCAATCACCTGCGCCGCATCAATTCCCGTGATGCTCGTTTTCGCGTGGTTTGCGCGCCGCGCCCGCACGCTTCTGCGCAGCAAAGTAGCGACACGCCGTCGCCCGCGCAGGGTGAAAGTGTAGACTGCAAAAAAGTCCCCCGCGCCGTAAAGCGCAGGGGAAAAAGGGTTGTGGGATAAAGATATGAGCTTATTGGATAAGCTGTACCCTTATAATATCAACCGGAGCGGCAAATGTCCATAGGAACATTTGCCGCTTTTTCACTACTTTTGTAGAAAACAGTTTCCTCACATCTCCATTGCGATGAACCCGCCGCCGTTGCCGGTTTCCACAAGCCAGCGGCGCAGGTCAATCGTGAAAAGCCGTCCGGAATCAATAATCTCCGCCGCACCCGTCTCCGCGTCGAGCGACGCGAGCGTCGTCCAGTGCCAGTTATCCAGCTCCTCCTGCCCGCCGTTGTCGAGGCACAGGAACGCGACCGGCACATCGCGCGTCAGGCACTCCGCGATATACTCCGCGCACCGCGCGAAATCCGGCCGTTCGTCCGGCTTTTCCGGAACGTCAAGCTCCGTCACGGAGCGCGGAAAGTCGCGCGCCGCAATGAGTTTTTCGACGCGCGCGCGCACCTGCGATGTTTTCGGCAGACCGAACATCGTAGGCGTGACGAACTGCCAGACATCGTTCATATGCGCGACAAAATCCGGCTTTTCAACCGTTTCTCCGCTTTTTGAGCGGAGCATATAACTCGTCACCGTCGCGACGGTCGTCGGGCCGCAGCCCGCGCCGCGCCGCCAGGGCGAGCCATACCAGTCCTGGTTGCCGCCGTAGTGCGCGCCGCCCTCGTGGTCGGTTCCTCCGACGATTAATAACTCTAAGTTTTTGACAGATATTTTCATCGTTCAGCTCAATTCCACCGTAAATTTTTCCAATAGCGTACACGGATGATATGACAGCTTTGACGTCCGCAGACCCTCAACGCCGTCGTCCTCCTCGCGGTTGATATACTGTATGCCCGACCCCTCGCCGGCGTACATCTGCGCGAATTGATTCACGAGCATCGGGTACGCACCCTCAAAGGTTGTGAGAGCTTTTTCCGTATGTATAAACAGCGTGTCGCCGACCGTCTCGCCGAACGCCGCACCGGCAATCGCGTCGCCGACCAAGAGAATTCCGCCGAACTGGCGGTACGTACCGAAGTTGTCAATGACCTCAATCGCCTTGGCGTTGCCCTCGGAATACGCGGCATAGTCCTCTTTCACGACGAGCTTTGAGTACTCCTCAAAAAACGCGCGGGTCTGCGCGAGGTTCGTCTCGTTGACGACTTCAAACCGCCAGTCCGGATAGAGCTTCCGGAATTTGTTTATATGGTTGCGCTGACCCGAATAACGCCGCCCCGCAAGGGTTGCAAGGTCCTCCGCGTTATAGAGATAGTCGCTCCAAGCCGCGTCCGTAATCTCCTTCGCGTCGGGGTACAGCAGTTTCACCTTTCGGTGAAATTCCCCCGACACGGCGCAGAGACGCGGCGCGATATTGTTTTCGCCGCAGTATGCGAGTATTTGCGGTATCAGCGTTTCCGGCGCGGCGGCAAGACTTCGCGGGGGCGCGAACGCGATTGCGCCGGGTGTGAATTCCGCGCGGAGAAACAGCGCGTCGTTTTCGATTGCGAACGAGGTGTGGTGCAAGTCGCGCCACATAAATGTACATCCGATTGTGGAATCGCAGATTCGGCGCAGGTTCGTCGAGAAAAACGGACGAAGTTCGTCGATTTTATCGAGGGTCAGGGGCTGAAAATCCAAGCAATATCGCTTCTTTCTGTTTATTTAGTCCAGTTTAAGAGTTTTTTATTGACGACAAAATACTCGATGCCCGAATAGAGCGTCGTCGCGACAATAATAGCCGTGCCGGTATAACTCGCCCACGCGGGCGGGTAGAAAAACATCGCGATAAGACAGAGCATCGTCGTGGCGGTCTTGACCTTGCCGGATTTGCCCGCCGCAATCACAACGCCGTCGCCGACGGCGATAAGACGCAACGCCGTAACCGCGAACTCACGCACAATCACGAGCAGCACCGCCCAGGCCGGCATAACTCCGACCTCGACAAACCACATCATCGCCGCGAACACGAGAACCTTATCCGCCAGCGGGTCCATAAATTTGCCGAAATCGGACACCAACCCGCGCTTTCGCGCGATATGCCCGTCGAGAAAATCCGTAAAGCTCGCGGCGATAAAAATCCCCATCGCGACGAAATT
>JAISJC010000143.1 GCA_031261745.1 Oscillospiraceae bacterium | reverse complement strand
TAAATTGTGAACATTTTAACCGGTGAATTGTAAACGCGCGAACAGACAGAGCCTTGCGGTAAATCGCAAAGGCTCTGTCGCAACATAATATAAATTCTGTTGCAAAACTGTTCGTTCAGCCGTGTAATTTAGGTGAGTTACGCAACATAACTTATCGCCTGATGGGGCAAGACGGACGCAACATAATTTACGGAGGGTTTTATGCTGAAGAATTTTGAGGATTATTTGTTAGAGGACGGCAAGGCGGCGAACACGATTCGGTCCTATATATTAAATGTAGGGCTGTATCTGAAATGGTACGAGGAAACCTTCGGCACCGAGATGACGGAGCTGTTGCACGGAAATGTTTTGGATTATCGTTCGTACCTTCAGAATGTCAAGAAACAGAAAGCGGTGAGCGTGAACGCCAAGCTCTCCGCGCTGATCAGCTTGAACGCATTTTTGGTCGCGTCAGGCAGGCAGACGGAGATTGTCGTTTCAAAGGCGGATTTGCTCCGCATTCAAGCGGCGTACACCAGTCCGAGCGATTTAACGGAGAAAGCAGTTGACGCTTTCCGGCAGACGGTGTTGTTGGAATCCGGCACGCGCAATCACGCGCTTGTGACAATCCTCGCATACGCGGGCCTGCGTGTCAGCGAGGCGTGCTCGCTCTCGACGGAGGACGTTGACCTCGTCGGGCGGCAAATCACCGTGAACAAGGGCAAAGGCAATAAGGAGCGCGTGGTATTCATCGGCGACAAGGTGATTAACGCGGTCAGAGAGTATCTGGCGGATATGACGAGGGACAGCAGGTGGCTGTTTCCGGGGCGCGGCGACAACGGACTTGACAGGTCATCGGTCAATCGGCTCTGTAACGATTACTCGGACAAAATCACGCCGCATAAGCTCCGGCACTTCTTTTGCTCGAACGCGCTGGAGAAAGGGTACAGCTTCCACGAGGTCGCCCATCAAGCCGGACATTCCAATATTCACACTACGTTGCGATACACCAATCCAACGAGCGAGGCTATGAAGGAGAAGGCGAACAAACTTTAGAAATCCGCAGTCGTAAGGCGCGCTGCGTATGACGGAAAATCGGATATTAAATGATAGTGTAGCATCCCACGGGATTGTCAATCTCCTCATACTTAGCTAAACAACTCCAACCAGTGTTCTTTACAAACTTTATCTACTGTCTTTTTGTTCTTTGTCGAAAGCCCGTCATATATGATTCTCAGTCGCATTCTATCGTGTTCCGAGTTTTTAATATGAGATAACAGTTCTCTTACTGCGTCTATATCCTTTTCTTTTTTCCAATCGGGGGTTCTGTTCGGGTTGATAATCAGTTTTTGCAGGACATACGCAGACGGCTCAGGCACATTGACGGTTAACCCGCGGAATTCAGCCGTGGTTGATTTATCTGCAAGAATATTAAGTGCGCGTAGACCTTCAGCTTTAATGCCTATACTCGGTATATCGTAGAACTGTTCGTTTCCGCTACCGAGTACCTTTGTCATAAATTCAAGGTCAATTAAATCTTCCTTTGAGAACTTACCGACTCCGGAAACTACATCTTGATTATAAATGAAACCGTGCTCCGCAAGGTTTCTAATAACGGTAGTCCTGTGTCCCGGCATTTTAATATTGCTGTACAACACATCAACATCGCGTGTTCTCAAATTCGACCGAAAATCGGTACTAAAATAACCGCTTTGCTCATACAGATATTCAGCCCAACTGCCTACTATAATAACGTAAGGCAGTACCTTTTCATCGTATAATATCTGAAGGATTTCCGCAAAGGCATCAGCCTGCTCTTTTGTCAACTACTTCACGACCTTACTTATCAGCTTTAGTTCCTGCCGCATTGTACGCAACAAGTTTTCATAGTATTTTCGTTTTTCAATTTTGTCACATAACTCTTGAACCTCGGCAGAGTATTTACCGAGATATTTGCTTATGACACGCTCGCCGCTCCTATATTGCAGACAGTAGTAGTCACCGCTCCGTTTGCGCTTGACAATAACGCTACCTTTCGGAAGCGCGGCAATCTCATCGCGGTATTTACTTTGCAGTGATAAATTCCGTTCTTTTTCTTCCTGTAATACACCGGTAATCACACTCATAATGTCACCCTCCCGAATTGAGCGATTCGCTATCTTGACTAATATATTTTATCCTACAAATCTCGCTATGTCAATACTTGTAGGATAAAATCATTGGAATATAATATCGCAGTTGCCATTTTGTCCCTTATGTGATACAATACAACATCTTATTATTCAACTGGAGGTCAACACCTATGACAAAAACCGAACTCGCAGTCGCTGTTGCGGAATTGACAGGCACGACCAAAAAGGGCGCCGAGGAAGCCGTCACGGCGGTTGTGGACGTAATCACCAAGGCAATCGCTACGGGCGAAAAGGTGCAAATCGTCGGTTTCGGCACGTTCGAGGCGAAAACGCGCGCGGCGCGCACAGGACGGAATCCCAAAACGAAAGAGCCTATCGCAATTCCCGCGACCACGGTTCCCACGTTCAAGGCGGGCAAGGCGTTTAAGGACGCCGTCGCAAAATAGTAAACTAAAAAAGTTGCGCTCCACCGTTCGGTGGAGCGTTTGCTTTTTATATGCCGAGACGTCGTGAGCAACCTCCGCGCACTTTAATCGTCGGCTAACAGTTTGCTCGGCGGTATGCCGAGGGCGTCAGCCATTCTGAAAAGTGTTTCGAGCGAAACGCCGCGCGTCGTGCCGATGCCCTCGACCTGCGCGAGAAAATTAACGCTCCGGTCAATTTTATCGGCAAATTGCTCCTGCGTCAGCTCCGCCATCTTTCGGTAGTACGCTATCTTCAAACCCAGCATCTTATAGCGTTCGGGGTATTGTGTTTTCATAAAAATTCGCTCCCATAAGTAATAATATATTTTATCAGCAAAAGGAGCGAATTATAATTGACATTGATTGCAATATCATTTACTATAAGTAAATGATTGTTAAATCTAATTCAATGAAAGGTAGCGAGATATGTCAATTACCTGTTCTCTATTCGGGCATCGCAACACCCCCTCCGACCTGCGGCCTCGGCTGTACACAGAGGTTGAGCGGCATATCCTCAAACTCAACGCCACCAATTTTTACGTTGGTCGTAACGGCGCGTTTGACCAAATGGCTGCGGGCGTATTACGCGAACTGAAGGTGAGATACCCGCAAATAAGGTCATATAGCATACAGGCGTATTTGCCGACGGAGGAGGACGAGTATGGAGCCGAAATGTACGACGACACGATATATCCGGAGGGACTGGAGCTTGTGCCAAAGCGGTTTGCGATTTCGCGCCGCAATCGGTGGATGATAGAACGGTCTGATTATGTGATTGTATATGTTCGGACAAATTATGGCGGCGCATACGCTGCGTTGCAATACGCAAAGGCGAAAGGCAAAGCTGTCACGAACTTGGCTGACGGTCAACATTCGACTAACCGCAACCCCTGACAGCCAACATTATCTTGACAACAACAGGAGTAAAGGTTTATAATATTGGAGATTTATCAGGCACTTATCACGCGATTGCCGCCTAAAGGATTACTCCCACGGCGGCATCACAGAGCGCGGTCGGATTCCGCGCTCAGGGGAAATTATCAGAAATGAGACTCCCTTCCGTTTGGAAAAGGTAAGCTGTCTGTGCGTTCGGCATACCTTTTGTGTGATGCAGAAGTGTTCCGCTTTTCGGTGGAACACTTTTATTTTTTTGGAGGACCTATGAAAAAGAAACTACTCGCCGCGTTGCTCGCGCTTACACTAATAATCTCATTCGTTCCGTCAGCGTTCGCTGCGTCGGAACCCGTTTCCGCGCCGTCGCGCGTGATGCTGTCGTGGACTGCGGAACCCGCGACGACGATGACAATCACCTGGGTTGACGCGGATACCGTTGCCGCGGGTGCCGTGCGCTACTCAACCGACAAATCACTCACGGACGCAACGGAAGTCAAAGCGACCGCCGCGCCGAACAAGAGCGCGATGGACGAGGACGGCGCGCGGTTCACGGCGACGCTCACGGGCTTGTCGCCCGCCACAACGTACTGGTATAGCGTTGGGTCGGGCGATAATTGGACCGCGCCGCAGTCGTTCACAACCGCCGAGACAACAACCGACAACTTCTCGTTCCTGTTCCTCGGCGACATTCAGGTGACGCAGAGCGCGGCTGTGGACTTCCCCGCGTGGGGTAAACTCGCGGAAGCCGCCTACGCGAAAAATCCCGGCTTGGCGTTTGCCCTGCAAGCGGGAGATATTGTCGAGAGCGGCATTGACACGAACCACTGGGCGGCGTTCCTCGACGCGGCGACGCCAGTGTTCTCAAAGATTCCGTTTTTCGCGACGAACGGCAATCACGAATCAAATTTCCTCTCCGGCAAGCCGGAGCTGTATTTAGATACGTTCACGTTCCCGTTGAACGCGCCGAAAGGTTTTGCGGAGGAATTTTACTCGTTCGACTACGGCAACGCGCACGTTTTGGTCGTGAACTCTTGGGTGTTTTCGGGCGAACAGAAGCTCACGGAAGCACAGCTTGACGCGCTCGACGCTTGGGTTGCGCTCGACCTCGCGGCGAGCAACGCGACGTGGAAAATCGTGCTAACGCACGTTCCGCTGTACCCGATTCACAGCGACACGACGGGCGTTAAGGCGCGTGAGCATTGGATAGATATTTTCCAACAGTACGGCGTAGATTTAATGCTGGTCGGGCATCAGCACGTCTACTCGCGCCTCAAACCGATGACGGGCGGCGCGCCGGATTACGAGGACGGGATTGTTCAGATTATGGGCAACAGCGGCTTGAAATTCTACGACAGTGCGGACGAAACATACGCCGAGCGCACTATATATAATGTAAGCAATTACGAGGTTCTCTCCGTTGACGGCAATTCGCTGACCGTGCAGGCGTTCGACATTGACGGCAACGAATTGGACTACCTCGCGCTCTCGCCGCGTGAAAGTCGCGGCGCGACGCGCGCCGAATTTGTGGATTTGCTGTGGCGTTCGATTGGCTCTCCGACCGCGACGGGCGGCGAAGCGTTCAGCGACGTTCCCGCGAGCTCGCCGTATGCCGCCGCGCTCCTTTGGGCGCGGAGCGTCGGCGTGGTGAACGGCATCGGCGGCAATCGGTTTGACCCCGACAGTAAGATTTTGCCGGAGCATATAGTGTGGATATTGGAGCGGTATGAAAATTATTCTTCGTAACCCGCGAGAAAACCCGCGGGGCTAATAATGAACGGTTCGCTCGGATAGTGCTTCAAATTTCCGGTTATGAGAAGCGCACCGCAAGCGGACGCGACATCATAGAACTTGCGGTCGGTTTCATCGGGCATATCGAA
>JAISJC010000132.1 GCA_031261745.1 Oscillospiraceae bacterium | reverse complement strand
GCCGACTTCCCGACAATGCTGATGTCGCTGTCCTCCGGCAAAATCGACGCGTATGTCGCGGAATCTCCGACCGCGCTCGCCGCGATTATCACGAACCCCGACGTGACGTACGTCTCGTTTGACGCGGACAAGGGCTTCGGCGAAGAGGTTCCCGTGTCCATCGGTCTGCGCTATGACGACGCGGAACTGAAAGCCAAGATCGACGAGATCCTCACCGGCATCACCGACGAGCAGCGCACCGAGATTATGGCGGAGGCCATCGAGCGTCAACCGTTAGTGGATTAAAAATACAGCAAAACACATAGCGCGCGCGGCGTAAATATCGGCGGCTCTGCCGCCGATTTGCCGCAGGGAGGGCTTCGCCCGACCGAGGAGGTTATATGGTAGAACGCAGTATGTGGGAATGGATGGTCCTGCTCCTTCAACGCTTTTGGCCGCAATTTCTCAAAGGCACCGCGATGACGGTAATGCTCGCGATTATCGGCACGGCGGCGGGCTTTGCCATCGGCTTAATTATCGGCGTAATCCGCACAATTCCGCGCCGCTCCGGCGGAAAGACGGGGCTGTCGGTCCGCTCGGTCTGCCTGGGAATAGTCAACGCGATTCTCGCGGTCTACACCGAGGTTCTGCGCGGAACGCCGATGATGGTTCAGGCGATGCTGATTTACTATGGCCTTACGGAGTTCGCGCACATCGACATCGCCGCGCTGCCGGCGGGCATTATCGTCATCACGCTCAACACGGGCGCGTATATGGCGGAGATTGTGCGCGGCGGCATCGGCTCAATTGACTACGGGCAGAGTGAAGCCGCGAAAGCGATCGGAATGAACCACTGGAAGACGATGATACACGTCGTTCTGCCGCAGGCGATTCGGCACATTTTGCCGGCGACGGGCAACGAATTTGTCGTGAATTTGAAGGACTCGTCCGTGCTGAACGTCATCACGGTCACGGAGCTTTTTTACCAGACGAAGGGGCTGCGAAACTTTTATTACCGCACCTACGAGCCGTTTCTCATTGCGGCAGCGATTTATCTGCTGTTGACGTTCGTTTCGTCGCGTCTGCTGCGGCTGCTTGAAAAAAAGCTCGACGGGCCGACCGACTTCACACTGACGGAGAAGAGCGGCGCGCTCGCCGGTGGGAGGAGACGCAAATGACGAATGTAATCGAGGTTAAGGATTTACGCAAATCCTTCGGACACCGCGAGATACTCAAAGGTATCGACCTCACGGTCGGTCAGGGTGAGGTTGTGTCCGTAATAGGCTCGTCCGGCTCCGGAAAATCGACGTTTCTGCGGTGCGTAAACCTGCTCGAATGGCCGACGGCGGGAGAAATTCTCTTCAAGGGCGAATCAATCACGCGGTACGGTTTTAAGATACCGGATTACCGCGAGAAGGTCGGAATGGTGTTCCAGTCGTTCAACCTTTTCGCCAATATGAACGTCCTGCAAAACTGCACAATCGGACAGATCAAGGTCGCCGGGCGCAACCGCGACGAGGCGCGCGCAATCGCGCTCGACTGCCTCGACCAAGTCGGAATGTCGGATTACATCCGCGCGAAGCCGCGCCAGCTGTCCGGCGGGCAGCAGCAGCGCGTCGCGATCGCGCGCGCGCTCTGTATGCAACCGGACGCGCTGCTGTTCGACGAACCGACGAGCGCGCTTGACCCCGAAATGGTCGGCGACGTGCTGAACGTCATATCGGGACTGACGCACACGGGTTTGACGCTGATTGTCGTGACGCACGAAATGGCGTTCGCGCGCGACGTGAGCGACCGCGTCGTGTTTATGGACGGCGGCGTAATCGCGGAACAGGGCAGTCCGGAGGACATCTTCACGAAACCGAAAAGCGAGAGATTGCAGGAGTTTTTGACGAGGTTTTTGAGCTGAAAAACGCCTATATACGGAGGTTGAAACGTGCAAGTTATAATGGAAACGATTTTTGACGTCGCATATCTCGTCGCCGTCATCACTCTCGGCGCGATAATGTGCGTCAGGTCGGGCGGGAATCGCGGGTTCCGCCTGTTCGGGATTATGGCGGTCGTGCTCGGCTGCGGCGACGCGTTTCACCTTGTGCCGCGCGTTTACAGCCTGCTGACCGGTACGATGGACGCGAACGCCGCCGCGCTCGGCTTCGGAACGCTCGTTACGTCCGTCACGATGACAATTTTTTACGTGATGTTCTATCATTTTATGCAACTGCGTTACAAACTCGTAGCGAAAAAACCGCTGACGATTGCGGTTTACGCGCTCGCCGCCGCGCGAATCGCGCTGTGCCTGTTCCCGCAGAACGACTGGCTGAGCGCGGACGCGCCGTGGAGTTGGGGCATTTACAGAAATATTCCGTTCGTTATTCTCGGCGCGCTGCTGATTTGCCTTATTTTCAAGGAAGCGAAAAAGCGCGAGGACAAGCCGTTCCGCCTCGCGTGGCTTGCGATTGCGCTGTCTTTCACGTTTTACATTCCCGTGGTGCTGTTCGCCGACGCGGTGCCGATTATCGGAATGTTAATGCTCCCGAAAACGATTTGCTATATGTGGCTCGTGCTTACGGGCTTCGGTGAGTTCCGCAGGATAAGAAAATAGAATGCAGACGATGAAAATGCCGCCGAATTTATCGGCGGCATTTAATATTTTGCGGCTGTGAGCGCACGGCGCGAACCGCGCGGAGCGCGTGAATCTCGGCAAAGCCGAGTTCCCGCAGGCAGGCTTTGCCTGCCGAGGAAGCTATATTACCTCGCAGAATGCCCTCAAAATATTCAGTCCGACCTCACCGCTCTTTTCGGGGTGGAATTGCGTGCCGTAGACGTTGCCGCGCTGCACGGCTGCGGTCAGCTCTGCGCCGTAATCGGTGGTCGCAATCGCGTCCTCCGCGACGGCGGCGGAGCCGCTGCGCATTCCCGCGAACGAGTGGACGAAATAGACGTGGTCGCCCGCGCTCGTGTACTTGAACAGCGGGCTTTTCGGCTTGCCATCGGGGAATTTCAGTGCGTTCCAGCCGATGTGCGGAATCTTAAAACCCTTTGGTATCACAGGTTCAATCGGCGCGACGTCGCCGGACACGAGCGATAGACCCGCGTGTTCGCCGTACTCAAAGCTCCGCTCGAACAGCATCTGCATTCCGAGGCAAATACCCAAAAGCGGCTTGCCGCTCGCGGCCTCGGCCAGAACCGCGTCGCGCATTCCCGTCTCCGCGAGCTTGCGCGCCGCGTCCTCAAACGCGCCGACGCCCGGCAGGATAACCCTGTCGGCGTTTTTGATTTCCGCCGCGTCGCGCGTCACGACGGCGGTCTCGCCGATGTACTCAAACGACGAGCGCAGGGAAAAGAGATTCCCGACGCCGTAGTCAATGATTGCAATCATCTAAATAACCCCTTTGGTGGACGGGATTTCGCCGTCGAGCCGCGCATCAACCGCCGTCGCCTTGGCGAGCGCGCGGGCGAACGCCTTGAACGCGCCCTCGATTATGTGGTGGGCGTTTGTCCCGGCGAGCTTGCGGAGGTGGAGCGTAATACCCGCTTTGCGCGTGAACGCAAGGAAAAATTCGCGCACAAGCTCCGTGTCAAAGTCGCCGACCTTTTTTGAGCCGATATCGAGGTCAAGCTCCAACCAGCCGCGGCCCGAAATGTCCACGGCCGCGAGGACGAGCGTTTCGTCCATAGGCAGCGTGATGTCGCCGTAGCGCGCAACGCCCACGGCGTTCCCGACGGCCTCCGCAAACGCTGAGCCGAGGACGATTCCGATGTCCTCGACGCTGTGGTGGAAATCGACGTCCGTGTCGCCCTTGCAGCGCAGCGTCAAATCGTACCGCGCGTGCTTTGCGAGCAGCGTGAGCATATGGTCGAGAAACCCGACGCCGCTGTCAATCTCCTACACGCCGGAGCCGTCGAGGTTCAGCGTGAGCGCGATGTCCGTCTCGTTGGTTTTGCGCGTGAATGTTGATGTACGCATATTATCCTCCAATAACCTTTATGGTTTCAATCAGTTTTTCCATATCACCGGCCGCGCCGATTGTAATCCGCAGCCAGTCGCGAATGCGCGGCTGTCCGAGGTTCCGCACGAGAAATCCGCGCTCCCGCAGCCTTGCGAGCAGGTCCGGACCCGCGAGCGTCGGGTGCTTCGCAAACACGAAGTTCGCCGCCGACGGCAGCACCGTCAAGCCGGCCTGCCGCAGACCCGAAATTGTGAGGCTGCGCGTCCTCGCGATTTCCGCCCAGTTTTGCGCGTAATAATCGTTCTCGCGCAACGCCGCCGCGCCCGCCGCGAGAGTGAGCGAGTTGATGTTGTAGGGGTTAAAGCTGTACCGAATAGTTTCCAAATCCGAAATCAGCGCGGCGTTGCCGACCGCGTAGCCGAGCCGCGCCCCCGCGAGGTTCCGCGACTTCGAGAACGTCCGCACGACGAGCAGATTGTCGTACCTCGCGGTGAGCGGTACCGCGCTCGCGCCCTCACCCGCGAAATCAATGTACGCCTCGTCGATAATCACGATATTGTCGGGGTTTGATTTGATGATTTGCTCGATATCGCCGAGCGGCAGGGTGATGCCCGTCGGCGCGTTCGGGTTTGCAATCACAATGTTTTTGCCGAGATTCAGATAATCGCGGAAGTCAATCTCGAAACTGTCCGTCAGCGGAATCTCCGTGAACGGAACCTTGAAAAGCGCGGCAAAAACGGGGTAAAAGCCGTAGGTGATGTCGGGGAACGCGAACGAATGTTCCGCGTCGCCGAACGCCGCGAACGCGAACGCGAGCGTCTCGTCGCTGCCGTTGCCGAGCGAAATTTGCTCCGGCGCAACACCGTGGTACGCCGCGAGCGCGGCGCGCAGCTCCGTCCCCTGCGGGTCGGAATACAGCTGCAAATTCGAGGAAACCCGCGCTATCGCGGCGATTACGCTCTGCGGAGGCGGAAACGGCGATTCGTTCGTGTTGAGCTTGATTAATTTTTCGCCGCGCGGCTGCTCGCCGGGCGTGTACGGCGTGAGATTTGCGTGAGTTTTACTGAAAAATCGGCTCATTTATCCAACCTCTTTTTGACGGACAGGCCGTGTGCGCGTAAGCTCTCCTTTTCGGCGAACGCGATGATGTCCTCGCCGACGCGCGCCAGCGCGTCCCCGGAAAAGTAAGTGAACTGGGTCTTTTTGATGAAATCGTCGATGGATAAAGGCGACGCGAACCGCGACGAGCCGAGCGTCGGCAGCGTGTGGTTCGGCCCCGCGAGGTAGTCGCCGAGGGCCTCAGGCGTGTGGTGACCGAGGAACACTGAGCCGGCGTTTTTGACCGATTCAAGCCAATCGAACGCGTTCTCAACGCAGATTTCCAAGTGTTCGGGCGCGATTTCGTTCGCGAGGCCAATCGCCTGCGAAATTGAATCCGCGACGATGATAAGCCCATTGTTTTCAATGCTTTTTGCCGCGATGTCGCGGCGCGGCAGTTCCGCGAGCTGCGTTTCGATTTCGCGCGAAACCGCATCCGCGAGCTTTCGCGAGGTCGTGATTAAGACGGCGCGCGCGTTCGCGTCGTGTTCCGCCTGTGCGAGCAAATCCGCCGCCGCAAGCTCCGCGTCGCAGCTCTCGTCCGCGACTACGCACACGTCCGACGGCCCCGCGAGCATATCAAGCCCGACGACGCCGTAGACCTGCCGCTTCGCCTCCGCGACGTAGGCGTTGCCGGGACCGACGATTTTGTCCACGCGCGGCACGCTCTCCGTGCCGTAGGCGAGGGCGGCGACGGCCTGCGCCCCGCCGACGCTGAAAACGCGGTTCACGCCCGCGAGCCTTGCAGCAGCGAGGATATGCTTGTCCGGCAGACCGCCGTTTTTGCCCGGCGGCGTGACCATAATAATCTCCGAAACGCCCGCGAGCTTCGCGGGAATCGCGCTCATAAGAACGCTCGACGCGAGCGGCGCGGTGCCGCCCGGAATGTAAAT
>JAISJC010000110.1 GCA_031261745.1 Oscillospiraceae bacterium | reverse complement strand
TAGTTGTAGACGTGCTTGCGGCACTGAATTTCAAAGCGTTCCAAAAGCTGCTCGACAATCAAATCGAGCTTGTGGTCCAGCTCCTCAAAGAACCGCGCGATATCGCCCTTTGCCTTGATGGCGAGGCGCGTGATGTTGATTGACGAGAACGAGAGGTTCCCGCGCCCGTTGGAGATTTCGCGGTCGGAGTCGTAGACGTTGCCGATTACACGCGTGCGGCAGCCCATATACGCGATTTCGGTTTCGCTCGTCCCCTTGTAATATTGCGCGTTGAACGGCGCGTCGAGGAACGAGAAGTTCGGGAACAGACGCTTTGCCGAGCAGCGGATTGCGAGCTTGAACAGGTCGTAGTTCGGGTCGCCCTCCTTATAGCTCACGCCGTCCTTGACGCGGAAAACCTGAATCGGGAAAATCGGGGTTTCACCGCCGCCGAGACCGCTTTCCGTAGACAGCAGGAGGTTTTTCACAACCATACGTCCCTCCGGTGAGGTGTCCATTCCGTAGTTGACGGACGAGAACGGCGTCTGCGCACCCGCGCGGCTGTGCATTGTATTGAGGTTGTGGATAAACGCCTCCATAGCCTGATATGTCGCGCGGTCGGCCTCTTTTGCCGCGTGATAGTGCGCGGATTTTTGCAGCTTGGGCAGTCCGTCGCCGCCGAATTTCGCCTCTAATTTCGGCAGTTCCGCCGCGATATACGCGTCGAAGCTTTCAAGCGTCGGCAACAGTCCGGTTTCTGCGTTTACCTCCGCGATAATCGCGCGGATTTCGGTTTCCGGGTCGTCTATATCCCGCGCGAGCATTAACGCCTTGGCGAGATTCTGGCGGTACAGGCGCACAAAGGTCTTGCGGACGCCCTCCGCCATTCCGTAATCGAAGTTCGTGATGCTCTGTCCGCCGTGCTGGTCGTTCTGGTTCGACTGGATTGCTATGCACGCGAGCGCGGCATAGGACGCAATGTCGTTCGGCTCGCGCAGCGCGCCGTGACCCGTCGAAAACCCGCCCTTGAAGAGCTTGATTATGTCAATCTGAGTACAAGTTGTAGTGAGGGTGAGAAAATCGAGATCGTTGATGTGAATGTCGCCCTCGGCGTGCGCGCGGGCGTGGTCGGGATTCAGCACAAACATATTGTTGAACTGCTTCGCGCCCTCGCTGCCGTATTTGAGCATCACGCCCATCGCGGTGTTGCCGTCGATATTCGCGTTCTCGCGCTTCACGTCGGAATCGCGCGCATCGGCGTACGTAATCTCCTCATACGTCTGCATAAGGCGGGTGTTCATCTGGCGGACACGGTTGCGGTCCTCGCGGTAGAGGATATACGCCTTCGCCGTCGTGACGTAGCCGTTGTCCATCAAAACGCTTTCAACGACGTCCTGAATGTGCTCAACCTCCGGCGAATCGTCGCCCTCGCGCTCCAAAACGGCAAGCACGTCCTCCGCTAATGCGGCCGCAAGCGCGGCAGAGCCGCGACGATAGGTAGCGTCGAAAGCCTTTTCGATCGCTCCCGCGATTTTGGAAAGGTCAAACTCCGCAGTTCTGCCGTCTCGCTTTTTAATAGATGTAACCATTGAAACCTTTGTTCCTTTTTGTTCTCGTGTCTCTATCATAAGTTTTTCACCGTCATTCCTCTTCACTACAATATATTGTGTTGAAATCCGTTGTAGCAATACTAATAATACAACCTATGGAGTACAATGTCAAGAACTATTCCTGTTTTTTTATTATTTTTTTTGTTATTTTTTTAATTGCATATCACCCGCGTTACTGTTACAATAAAAGAATCGTTTACGGAGGTAAAATTATGCAGACAGAAAGCCCATCATCCAAGCTCAAACGCGAGGCGCGCACGCGGATCAGCGGCGTGCTGATGCCCGTAATAATCGCATCCGTCCTGTGGTTCGCGATTTCCGTGATTATTCAGCTTCTAACTAACGAGCTGTCCGGATTGAGTAAAATCACAACCGAGATAAACGCGGCGATCACGTCAGGCAGTCCGATGTACTCTTACGACCTGATTGACGCGCTGCGCCGCTTCGGGAGCATCCCCGGTTCCCTGCTGTCGCTCGCGCTGTCCGTCTGTTCCGCCGTCATCGGCACGGGCTTCACGTGGTTTACGCTCCGCGTGGCGCGCGGGGACAAGCCGGATTACAAGTCGCTCTTCGACGGCTTCACGCGCTTCGGGCGCGTACTTTGGCTGTGCATTTTGAAAAGCGTTATCGTCAGCGTCTGCGCGTTTTTCTTCGTGGTTCCCGGCATTGTTATGTGGTTTCGGTACTCAATGGCAATCCGCATCTGCTATGACAACCCCGATTTTTCCGCCGTGAAATGCCTGAAAGAATCCGCGCGGCTGATGCGCGGACTGAAAGTCGAGTATCTGACGCTCGGCTTCTCGTTCGCCGGTTGGTTTATGCTCGGCATCGCCGCCGCGTTCCTGATCGGCGTCTCCGTCACGGATATTTGGCTGAACGTCTACGCCGGTGTCACGGCAAGTCTGTTCTACGACGCGGCTGTCGCGGCCGATTCAAGTTCCAGATAGCCGTAGCCGTCCTCTTCCCACACATATCCGACGTATTCGCCGCCCGCGAACAGCGCGGTCGTCCCGTCCGACCGCTCCTCCGTTATTATCTGCGTAAGCGCACCGTCTATATACAGGTAAATCAAGTCGAAGTTATTGAGCGTCGCCGTGTCGCGATTCCACGGGCTGTACATCGGGTGCCGCGGCAGCGGAGTCACGGACGGCGCGTTTTCCGCGCCCATCAGGTATTCCAGTCCGCCGTGCAACGCCCATCCGCTCTCCGTAATGCCGTGAATATGCTCGTGATAGTAGTAATTCTGGTTTCCCAGATAGCTCGGCTCGACGTTCAGCACGGCGATTTCTCCGCCGCCGCGCGGGAGCGTCTCGGCCAGCAGCGCAACAATCGCCATATCGTTCGCCGTCGTCTCGCGGTAGTCGTCAATCTCGCTGACAGACGCGACGCAGCAGATTAGCGCGGCCGCCGCCGTAATCGCGGCGGTCAGCTTTTTGAGCGGTATAAACCGCAGCAGTGTGTCTGCAATGAGCGCGATTCCGCACAGCGACATCACCGTGCCGCGCAGAGAAAACCACGTTTCGCCGATTAGGAAGAACGGCGCGGTCGGCGCGAGGGCGAGCAGCACTCCGACAATCAGCGCGGCGCGCGGTTTCAGCCGCGTATCCGCGCTTTCGCTTTCTTCGTCGCGTCTTTTCGCCGCGATAAAGAGCGCGACACACAGCGCGAGAACGGCGATTGCGTAGATGAAATTCGGCTGCGCCGCAAATATTTTCGCGCCGCGGTACGCACCCTTGACGAGCGTGTAGAACCCGCCGCCGAGGAACGCGGATTTCAGCTGCGACAGCACCTCAGGCAGTTTTTCCTTATAATACCACGCGCTGAGCGGGTTCGCGATTGTCATTCGCGAGCCGTAGAGACTGCTGTCGGAGAATATGCGCGTAAACACGGCGTAAATTGCAAGATTTGCAAAGCCGCACAGCGACAGCAGCGCACGCTTTCGCTGCGGCTTGAAGTTCAGCACGCCGAAAATCAAAACGGACGCGAACGACAGCACAATCGTCTGCTCGTAAAAACCGAACGCGAGCAACTGCGCGGCGGCGCAGAACGCCGCATCGCGCTTTTTGCCCCCGCAGCACCATTTTTCAAACAGCCACAGCGCGAGCGACGTGAAAAACAATCCGACGACGACGCGCGACGACGCGGAAACCCAGTACGTCCCCTCAATCGCGAGCGGCAGGAGCGCGTAAACGACGAAAAACAGGCTACCCGTGCCGAAACGGCGGCGAAAAACGTCATAAAACAGGCACGCCGACGCCGCGAACAGCGCGGAAATCGCCGCGACCGCGACAATCATCACCGGAAAGAAGTTCGACCACACAAAAATGTCCGCGAGTCCCGCGAGCGGCCGCACCGACAGCAGCCCAAGCGCGGAAATCAGCTCCGCGTACCCCAGCCCGCGCGACGTGTAGTTGTGGTACTGGATATAGTCGTCAAGCTGCGGATAATACTCAAAGCCGAAGTAGCAGTACCGCGCGAAAATCAGCGCGAATACGAGCATAAACATCAGCAGAAAGCGGCGTTTAGTCATCTCTCCGCACCCGTTTTCAGCCGTCGGCGAATCGCGTAAATCGCGCGCAGCATTCGGATTGAATCCCGCAGCAGGCGCACGTCGGAGCTGCGGTGGTTCACGATTGTGACGGGCAGCTGCGCGATTTTCGCCCCGCGCCGCTCGGCGATGGACAGAACCTCAAAGTCAAAGGCGAAGCCGTCCTCGCGCACGGCGGAAAAAATCGCCCGCACCTCCTCCGCGCGAAAGCCCTTGAAACCGCATTGCGTGTCGTACAGCATTCCCGAAACGGCGTATTGGACGAGCGAAAAGCACTTTGACGCGAGCCTCCGGATAAGCGGATATTCGCCGTAGCCCCCGCCGGGCAGCTTGCGCGAGCCGGCGACGAGCCGCGTTTCCGCGTCGCCGAACAGCGCGGCGGCGGTTTTCAGCACGTCCAGCCCGTAGGCGAGGTCCGCGTCGGTATAGAACACGATATCCCCCATAGCGGCGAGAACACCCGTTTTTACCGCGCACCCCTTGCCGCGATTGTCGGGATATCCGAGAATTTTCACCGTTTCCGACGCAAGCCCCGCGAGTATTTCCGCCGTGCCGTCGCGGCTGCCGTCGTTGACGACGAGCAGCTCGTATTCCTCAAATTCGCGCGACAGATACGCCTCCGCCGCCGTGACGGTTTCGCGTATGAGCGCGCTTTCGTTAAACGCGGGTATCACGAGAGATATTTTCATTCGTGCATCCTTTACAAGTCGGAAAATTTATGTTATCATACCATACATTGTAAATAATATCAACAGTAATCGGAAGTCCGTCCGGGGAGGTACCAATGAAAAAAGATATGACGCAGGGGCGCGAGTGGAAGCATATTCTGCTCTTTGCGCTGCCGATAATGGCGGGAAATCTCTTGCAACAGCTATACAACACCGCCGACAACATCATCGTCGGCAATTTCGCGGAGGGGGCGTTCCCCGGCTCATTTGCCGCCGTCGGAACCGTCGCGCCGCTCACATTTTTATACCTCGCGTTCGCAATGGGGCTGGGCGTGGGCGTTTCCGTCGTCTGTTCGCAGCTTTTCGGCGCACAGCAGCACGACCGGCTCGCCGTCGCGTTCAACACGTCGATTCTGCTGCTCTCCGCGCTCGGAGTTGTAATCACGGTCGTCGCCTGGTTCCTCTCGCCCTGGCTTCTGCACACCGTTCTGCGCGTCGCCGATTCCACGGTTTACGACCTTGCGCTCATTTATCTGCGTATCTATTGCCTCGGTCTGCCGTTCCAGTTCGCGTATAACGCGATTGCGTCCGCTCTGCGCGGCGTCGGGGATTCGCGGGCGAGCCTGCTGTTCCTGCTCGTGACGAGCATTATAAACGTCGTGCTTGACCTGTGGTTCGTCATCTCGTTCTCCTGGGGCGTTATGGGCGCTGCCGTCGCCACGGTCATCTCGCAGGTGATATGCGTCATTCTCGCGTACATCTATCTACGCCGCAAGTTCCCGTCGCCGAAAGGCACGAAGGCGTTTGACGCGCCGCTCTGCAAAACAATCACCAGAATCGGCCTTCCGACGTCAGTCCAGCAGTCTATCGTTTCGCTCGGCAACGTCGCGATGATGCGCCTCGTGCTGTATTTCTCGGCGGCGGGCGTAATCGGCGTGATTGACGCGTTCACGGCGGGAAGCCGCGTGGATATGTTTATGTTCGTACCCGTAATCGGCCTGCAATCCGCGCTCGCGAGCTTCACGGGGCAAAACCTCGGCGCGAACAAGCCCGAACGCGTGCGGCGCGGCTACTACCAGACGCTGGGGATTTGCGTCGGAATTTCCGTCGCGCTCTGCGTGCTGCTGTACGCGTTTGCCCGTCCGATTTTGCAGCTCTTCGGTATGAGCGAGGCGGCCATCGAAATCGGCATTGAGCAGGTGCGGTTCTACGCCAAAATCTTCTGGATTTTCGCGGGCTATATGACGCTCGGCGGGGTTCTGCAAGGCGCGGGCGATACGCTGCTGCAATCGGCGGCCACGCTGACCGCGCTCGCCGTCCGCGTCGTAATCGCGTACCTCGGCGTTTACGCTTTCGCGTGGTTCGGCTACGAGTCCGCGTGGGAGACGCTCGCCTACGGCTGGGTCGCCGCACTCATAATCACGAACATTCGCTATTATACCGGCGGCTGGAAAAACAAAGTAATCGCGCACCGCGGTGAAGCGTGATGAAATACAAAATCAAATTTATCGCGGCTTGTGTTCTCATAATTTCACTTTTTGCGTGTACCTTCAAGTCCAAGCCCTCCGGCATTATGTCCGGTGCGTGGGACGGCAATACCTTCACAAACGAATGGGCTAATATAAAGCTCACCCTACCGGAGGATTGGATTGTTGTACCGGAGGAACAGATACAGAAATTTACCGATATGAGTGAACAAAATGCCGACAACTTAACCGAAGAAGATGGTATTACGAAAGAGGATATAGAGAATCTTCATAGTCTATCTGTTAGAGATTTTATGGTTCTATCAAAAAACGGGCCTGCTGTACTTTTGGCAGAATACGTTGATTACAGTAGTTTTTCAGCATCATTTCAAATGACCGCAGAACACTTCTTAAATGGGAAAAAAGAATTCTCCGAAAAAAATGGAGTTGAATTTGTTGAGCTTCCCTCCGTAATAATTGCGGGCGAAAAATATCTAACGGCAGTTTCGCATTCGCCCGACCTCCCAACGGATTCGCAGGTATTCGTGCGCGTTTTTGACGGCGCAATTATTAATTTTCACGCCATATACCCGCCTGAACTAAAACAAGACATTGACGCGCTCATCGCGTCCATTGAGGAGGCGCATTAGTTAATGCACACATTTTTTGCTCTCATCTCGCGAATGAAAAACATCGCCCGCTGGGCGTTAATGCGAAATTCCTCGCCGGAGAACGTGCAGGAGCATTCGCATATGACGGCCGTTCTCGCCCACGCGCTCGCGGTGATTCGGCGCGACATTTACGGCGTGCCGTGCGATGCCGGCGCGGCAGCCGCAGCCGCGCTGTTCCACGACGCGACGGAGATTTTCACGGGCGATATGCCGACGCCGATGAAGTACCTCAATTCCGACCTCACCACCGCGTACAAGAGCGCGGAGCACGACGCGGAATCGCGCCTGCTGCGTCAGCTCCCGCCTGAGCTGCGCGGCTCATACGAGCCGCTGATTGCCGGCGGCGGGGACGACGTGCGGGACCTCGTCAAGGCAGCGGACAAGCTCTCGGCGTACATCAAGTGCTTAGAGGAGGAGCGCGCGGGCAACCGCGAATTCCGCCTCGCGCGGGAGCAGACGCGCGCCAAGCTCGACGCGCTGAATATGCCGGAGGTCGCGTATTTTATCGAGCATTTTATGAAGCCGTTTGAGCTGACAATAGACGAAATGAATTTGGAGGATTAATGTCAATGAGAGCAATTGTTACGGTCGTCGGGAACGACCGCGTGGGGATTATCGCCGAGGTTTCGACGCTTCTGGCTCAGTCGGGCGTGAACATTCTCGACATCTCGCAGACCGTGTTGCAGGAATTTTTCACGATGGTGATGCTCGTGGACACGGCGGCGTATTCGGGTCCGTTCGCGGAGCTTGCGGAACTTCTGGAAACGCGCGGACGCGACATCGCAATGTCGATTCGCATTCAGCGCGAGGACATTTTTGAGGCAATGCACAGAATATGATTAACATTAACGAAATTCTCGAAACGAATGATATGATCGACAACCGCCACCTCGACATTCGGACGATTACGATGGGCATTTCCCTGCGCGACTGCGCCGGGTCGGACGCGAAAGTCGTCGCCGACAAAATCTACGACAAGGTGACGAAAACCGCCGCGAACCTCGTGAAAACCGGCGGAGATATTGAGCGCGAATTCGGCATTCCGATTGTCAACAAGCGCGTGTCCGTGACCCCGATTGCAATGGTTGCGGAATCCTGCGACACCGAGGATTACACGATTTTCGCCCACGCGCTCGACCGCGCCGCAAAGGAAATCGGCGTGAACTTCATCGGCGGCTTCACCGCTCTCGTACATAAGGGCTTCACCGTCGGCGACACGCGCCTGATTCGCTCGATTCCGCGCGCGCTGGCGGAGACGGAGCGCGTCTGCGCGTCCGTAAATGTCGCGACGACGCGCGCCGGAATCAATATGGACGCCGTGCGAATGATGGGCGAGGTCATAAAAGAGGCCGCAGATTTGACATCTGCGACGGGCGGCTTCGCCTGCGCAAAGCTCGTTGTATTTGCGAACGCCGTCGAGGACAATCCGTTTATGGCGGGCGCGTTCCACGGCGTCGGCGAGCCCGAATGCGTAATCAACGTCGGCGTTTCCGGTCCCGGCGTGGTCAAGGTCGCGCTTGAAGCCGCGAAGGGTCAGCCGTTTGACGTGGTTGCGGACACGATTAAAAAGACCGCGTTCCGCGTCACGCGAATGGGTCAGCTCGTTGCGCGCGAAGCCTCACTGCGGCTCGGCGTGCCGTTCGGCATTGTGGATTTATCGCTGGCACCAACGCCGGCGGAGGGCGATTCCGTCGCCGAAATACTTGAAGAAATGGGCTTAACCTCCGTCGGAGCGCACGGGACTACCGCCGCTCTCGCGCTTTTGAATGACGCGGTTAAAAAGGGCGGCGTTATGGCAAGTTCGCACGTCGGCGGTCTGTCGGGCGCGTTCATCCCCGTCTCGGAGGACGCAGGAATGATTCGCGCAGTGCAGAGCGGAATTCTGACGATTGAAAAGCTCGAAGCGATGACGTGCGTCTGCTCCGTGGGGCTGGATATGATTGCCGTTCCGGGGGACACCTCGGCGGCGACGATTTCCGCGATTATCGCGGATGAAGCCGCAATCGGCGTCGTGAACAACAAGACGACCGCCGTGCGCATTATCCCCGCGCCTAATATGGGCGTCGGCGACGTTGTGGACTTCGGCGGGCTGCTCGGCACCGCGCCGGTTATGCCCGTTTCGGGCGGGTTTTCCGACGAATTTATCGCGCGCGGCGGTCGCATTCCCGCGCCGCTGCACAGTCTGAGAAATTAATCAAAAATCCTCCGCAAGTCCCGCAAGGCGTGCGGTCCCAATAACATTTTGCCGTGTTCGGAGATGTGCCGCGCGTAGTCGGGGTGCAGTTCCGCGCGACTCCCGCCGAACTCAAACAGCGCGGGCGGCGGCGGCTCGAAGTCCCACGGATAGAAAATCAGGCAGTACCGCTCCCCCATTTTCGCGAGGAAAGTGATGCATTCCTCATCGCATTCGTGAGCCGCCGCGATAATCGGTTCTATTGCGCCGTAGTGAAAAAACGCGGGTGCGCCGCGACGCGCCCGCGCGAAAACGAGCGCGCCGTCCGCGCCGTTAAAGACCTCATAAAACGCGTTCTCCGGCAAACCGTCCGCGCCGCTCTGTATCAGCTCCTCGACGGCGACCTGCGCCAGTTCGTCTCCGGAAATTTCTATGTAATAGTTGCCGTTGCCTATGGGCGAGACATTCATAACAATTTACCTCCGCTTCGTTGTTAATCATACAACGAAGCGGAGGTAAATGTAAGTCCTAAAATGTTGGAAAATTACTGTTTTTCTGTGCAATCGTCTATCACTATTTTAGGGACATTCTTTTTAATGCTATCCATTAAACCCAACGTTTTCTGCACGTTCTCTTCATCATTTCGCGACTTATAAAACATATACGAGTAGTAATATCCGTAATATTTTATCGCTGGCAATTCGGCGTGGAGTAAAGGTTCAAAGTCTGTATATTCAATTTGCGACATATCTTTTTTCAAGATGTCGTTAATTGCCATTTTGAACAGCGCAATTTCTTCCGCTTTGACTTGTCCTTCGCCGTGAAGCCTGCGCCACCTTGCCCCGTCTGTGTAAGTAATTCCCGTTTTCAGCGGCAATAAACAAGCAATTCCCATACCAATCGGCATAAAACCTAACATCAACAAAAGAGCATTGAGAGTTAAAATCCCGAACGGCAGAAAGGCACAACCCATAATAATTGAAGCAACGGGACCTCCGAGCAAAATCTTTGACCATACTTTTATATTATCCGGAGATTCGGTTTTCGGGAAAGTTCCCCCAACGCCGCCCCACAGTGCGGGATTCTTTTCCAAATACACTGATATTTTATCGTTCTCGTTGCGCCGTATGCCGACGGGACCTACGACCAGCAAGTAAAACTTCCAGCCGGACAGCAGCCCGACGACAACGTGTCCCATTTCGTGAACAGCCCCAGCAATGAGATAGCTTAGCACCGCCGCCAACAAAACGATAATTATTCTCACGGATAACGCCCTCCATTTTGAAACAGCGCGAGCCTTTCGGCTCGCGCTTTCATTTTTTCGTTTTACGCCTGCGGTTCCGGCTGATCCCAGTCGCCGCGCAGACACTTGCGGCAGGAATCGCACTTCTTTTCCTTGTCGTAAATGCACTGCCCAGGGCCGTTGTAGAACATCTCAAACTTCTGCTCACCCTCGCCGTAAACGCCGCCGAACATTCCCTGCATACACGCAGCCTGGAAGAAAATCGGCTTGTCAACGCGCTTGAAATTCAGCGGACAGTGTACCACTCCCGCGGGAATGCGCACGATTGTCGGCTGCGTGATGATGTACTCCTCCATCTCCTCGCCGATGCAGAGCGAGATTTCCGCGTCGAAGTCGAACACGTTCGGGAACGTGCCGCCGAGGAAAATCAGGTACTCGTCAACGTCGTGGCGGTGCGGCATACGGTCGAGGAAGTACGGCTTGACCATAATCTGAAAGCCGACGTTGTACTTCGCGCCGGGAATTTGGCTCGCGCCGCGGAAATACGCCTGCGGGGAATACACAAAATCGGTGCCGACGCCCTCGGCGGACGCCTCGTTGTACTCCGGGGTGAACTGGTAGACTAACTTTTCGTATTTGCGCTCTGACATTTTACATAATCCTCTCTGTTATTTGATTGATTGGGAAGATTATAGCACACTATGCAGAGGTATGCAACAGAATTTTATTATATCCGCTCCGTCAACGGAACATAATCCCTTTTCGGCGCGACGCTCTTGTACGCGGGTCGGATTATCCGTCCGCCGGAAACGATTTCTTCAAGCATATGCGCACTCCACCCCGCGATACGGGAGATTGCGAATATCGGCGTGAACAGTTCGCGCGGCAGCCCAAGCATCTCGTACACGAAGCCCGAATAGAAGTCGATATTCGCGGAAACGCCCTTGTACATCCGCCGCTCCGCAGAGATAATCTCCGGCGCGAGCCGCGCGATTGACGTGTACAGCGCGTACTCCTCCTCGCGTCCGTTGAACGCCGACAGCTTCTGAACAAACCCCTCGAACAGGACGGCGCGCGGGTCGCTCTTCGAGTAGATTGCGTGGCCGATGCCGTAGATTAATCCGCTTTTGTCAAACGCTTCTTTATGCAGTATCTTTTTCAGGTAGTCGGCGACCTCGTCCTCGTCGTTCCAGTGCGCGACGTTCGCTTTAATGTCGTCCATCATCGCCATAACGCGGTTGTTCGCGCCGCCGTGCTTCGGACCTTTCAGGCTGCCGAGCGCGGCCGCCATCGTAGAATATGTGTCCGTGCCGCTCGACGAGACTACGTGAGCCGTGAACGCGGAATTGTTTCCGCCGCCGTGTTCCGCGTGCAGCACGAGCGCGAGGTCCAGCACGCGCGCTTCAAGCGGCGTGTATTTGCTGTCCGCGCGAAGAATATACAAAAGGTTCTCCGCCGTGGACAGTTCCGGCTTCGGCGCGTGGATGATCAGTGAATCGCCGTGTGTGAAGTGGCGATATGTGTTAAAACTGTACGCCGCGAGCAGCGGAAACTCCGCAATCAGTTGCAGGCATTGGCGCAGAACGTTTACAACAGAAGTGTCGTCCGGATTCTCGTCGTAATAATACAGCGTCAAAACGCCGCGAGCAAGCCCGTTCATCATATCGCGGCTCGGTGCTTTCATTATCGAGTCGCGCGTGAAGTTCTTCGGCAGCGAGCGGTACGAGCCGAGAAGCGTCTTGAATTCCGCAAGCTCGTCCGCCGACGGCAGTTCGCCGAACAGCAGGAGATACACCGTCTCCTCGAACCCGAAGCGGTCCTCCGCAATGAATCCGGCGACAATCGCCTCGACGTCAATGCCGCGGTAATACAGTTTGCCGTCCACCGGAATCTCCTTGCCGTCAACGTTTTTCTTCGCGGACACCTGCGAAATATTCGTCAGTCCTGCGACGACGCCGTTGCCGTCGAGGTCGCGCAATCCGCGAAAAACCTTGTGTTCCGCGTACAGAGCCTCCGGAATTACGGCGTTAGTCATTTTTTGCGCGAGTGCATTAATTTTGTCTGTCATTTTCCACCTCCGTCGTTTTCTTATATTGTATAGTATAAATGTTAACAAATCAAGCACTTGAAATGTTAAATTAAATGGGTTATAATGCCGTTATGAATATTGTAAAACAGAGTTTATTGTACCGCGCAATCGCCGCCGTCGCCGCCTTTTTCGGCGCGCAATGGCAAAAAAGTCGCCTGTTGGGGCTGTATCTCGTCCGCCGCCGCGACACTGACGGGGGCGCAGTCTCCGCGCTTTGGGCGCGGATTTGGGTCTTAATCCGCCGCGTATTTCACGCGCTCAAATTAGATACGCTCACGCGTGGGAGCATTTTCGCCTACCCCGCGTTTTGGTGCGGACTGACCGTTGCGGCAACGCCGCTGATTCCGACGATGGCAGCGGCGGTTCTCGCGGCTGTGACGTTCTTCTCGCTGTTTATCAGGTACGGCGCGGACGCGTCCGTCACTCCGGCGCGTCACCCGGCGAACCGCTTCATCCTGCTGTTCGCACTCTTATACGCGGTCTCGATTTTCACGTCCGTCACTCCGGCGGGGAGCCTTTACGGCGGCGCGTTACAGGTCTTTTTCGCACTGTTCGCCGTCGCGGCGGGCGCGAGCCTGCGCACAGAAAAGCAAATATTATGGACGCTTCGCGCGTTCGCCGTCTCCGGCGCGCTCGTCGCCGCCTATGGCGTGTATCAGTACATTTTCGGCGCGTCCGTCAACGTGACGTGGTTCGACACGACGATGTTTTCCGGCATAGGAATGCGCGTCTACTCTACGCTTGACAATCCGAACGTCCTTTCCGAGTACCTTTTGCTCGTGATTCCGTTCTCCGCCGCGCTGATTATCGCGGAGAAAAAACCGATTTTGAAGCTGTTGTTCATCGGCTGCCTCGGTGTGCAACTGCTCACGATGGCACTCACGTTCGCGCGCGGCGGCTGGCTCGGACTTATCCTCGCGACGGCGGTGTTCCTCGTAATGCTCGACAGGCGTTTTATCCTGCTCGGCATCGTCGGGCTTGTCGCGCTGTATTTTCTTCTGCCGGACGTGATTATTACGCGGCTGATAAGCATCGGCGACCTGAAAGACGGCTCGACAAATTACCGCCTGAACATCTGGCTTGCGACGCTCGCGATGCTCCGCGATTTCTGGCTCGTCGGCATCGGTCCCGGTTTCTCCGCGTTCAACTCCATTTATCCGCTTTACAGCTATCACGCCGTTCCCGCGCCGCACGCGCACAACCTGTATTTGCAGCTCGTCTGCGACTCCGGCATTACCGCGCTCGTGATTTTCCTGTTCTTCCTCGGATCGACGTTCCGCTCACTCGCGGCGGGCGTCCGCGCCAACAGGGACGACGGGTTTAACGTGTTCCGTATCGCCGCAATCTCCGCGCTGCTCGGCTTCCTCGCGCAGAGCGCGACGGATTATTCGTTCTACAACTACCGCGTGACGCTAATGTTCTGGGCCGTCGCGGGACTGGGCATTGCGGTATCCAAGCGAAAAACAAGTGCATTGAACGATTAAAGTCGCCGCTGCATAACGAAAACCCGCCTTTTCAGGCGGGTTTTCGTCGTCATTATTGCATTTTACCGCGACTCGCTGACGTAGAGCTGGACGCGGGACTGGATTAGCTTCGCCGTTTCCTCCGCGGATTTTTGCCCCGCGAAGTACGCGTCGGTTTCCTCGGTGATGATGATGTTCATCTCCGTGTCGGTGACGTAGAATTTCGTCGTGTTGTTAATTAAGTGGTCCACGGCGTCAATCTCGTACTGGGAAAGCGCGTAGTGCGCCTGGTACTCCTCCTGCGTTTCGTCGGGCGCGCCGGGGCGGTAGCGGTCACTCACCGCCAAGCGCGGCAACGGAGCCGGTCCGCCGCCGATGCCGCCGCTGCCCTCCTGGTTCACATAGCCCTCGCGCTGTGTCAGCGGCGTCAGCTCGAATTCGCGCACCTTGTCGTTGTAATTCTTGTTGATTGAGAAGTTGCCGTAGAAGTATCCGCCGCTGTTCTTGAAGTCCGGCTCCGTTTCGACGAGCGTGGAGAGGAATTCAAAGCAGATCTGCTGGACCTCCTTGGAGCTTTTGCCGGAGATTGCGAATTGGTTGTTCGGCATAAACACGCTGCCCATTCTGTCCTCGGTCGGGAACCCGATATAGGTGATTTCGTCGTAGAACGTGTAGTCCTCAACGTCGCGTATACTGCGGTAGCCGGACACGTAGGAGCTGCTCAGCAGCGTTTCGTCGTTCTTGTACATATCCTGTATCTTCTGGTAGTCGTAGTTCTCGCCGTAGATTTTTTCGTAGTCAATCTCTTTCGGGAACGTGTCCGCGTACTCCAAGAGCTTGATGAAGTTCTCGCCGAAGTTCACGGTGCCGGTGTCCCAATCGACGTACTGGCTCAAACCGAGCATAAGCGAATAGTTGAGGATTTCGGCCTTCGTCATCGGGAAGAACGACTGCGCGTCGGGGTATTTCTCCATCAGCGCGTTCAGGTCGTCCATCGTCCAGCCCGGCGTGTCTCCGACGATTTTGCGCTTTGCCGCGACTGAATAGATGTTGAAGTTCGGCATAAAGCGGTACAGCTTGCCGTCCACCTCTGACGCCTCCAAAACGCTCTGCACATAGTCCTCGCGGCTCACGTTCGGCGACGCGTCAATCAGCTCGTACAGGTCCGCGAGCAGACCCTTGTTGATGAACGACTGCGCGTTGATGTTGTCAAGATTGATGATGTCGGGGATTTTGCCCGATATGATGTCCGTCGCGAGGCGTTTGTAGCCCGCCTCGTAGTCCGCGTCCGTCTGGTATACGCTGTAATCGTCGATTACAATGCGGTAATCCTCGTTGGCCTTGTTGAATTTGAGGATTTTGCGCTTGACGTCGTAATCGAGCCACAGGCACGCGTATTTTAGGATTATTGCCTCCTTAATCTCGCCGTCGGGTACCTTGGAGAGCAACGATATCCGCAGGGCATTGCCGCTCGGCGTATCGTCGTATTCGTACCAGAACATCAGGAAGTCGCCGTTCTCCAAGTGCTGTAAGCCGTTGATGTTGTTGCTGTCGAGGTCGGAATTGAGGAAGTTGATGACCTCCTCGGCCGCTCCGTCGGCTTTCAATCCGAACACGCCGACGTTGTATTTCAAATAATAAAACAGGAAATCACCGTCGCCGGGAATCACAGAGTCGAAGTACGTGTTCGGCGGAGTCGTAATCGAGTCGCCCCAAGCCTTTGCCGCGGTGTTAACGCGTCTAATCGGGTTCGTACCGTCCGTGTTGTCCCAGACGGTCGCAGCGATGGTTCCGTCGCCGAAACGCATTAGCTGCGAAACAGAGCCGTTCTCCTGCGACAGCTTGAAGAGAACCGCGCCCGTCGCGCCGTCAAACACGACAAGTGAGTTGCTGCAAACGGCGTAGATGTTCCCCGCCGCGTCCGCTTCAAGACCGTTGACCCAGATATACTGCTCCTCCGGCAAAAGCGTTTTCGTGTCAATGGAGGTAAGCTCCGTCGCGTCGGCGGCGAAGTGCTTTATATAGGTGTTCTGCTCCGAGATGTAGTTTTCGGGGTCCGAATAGTCCTCGTAGTTGTTGGTTTCGACGAGCCAGAACGTGCCGTCCGCGAGCGGAAGAATGCTTTCATAGCTGTTGTAGCTGTAAACATTATCCTTTGCCTCCGTCTTGCTCGCTCCGGTAAGCGTCAGCAGCTTCGTGACCTCGCCCGTCGTGATACTGTAATAGCTCACGGTCGAGGTGTAGCCCTGCGTGTCACTGTTCCATTCGTTGCCAGGGAAGTACACCTTGTCGCCCGCGAGTTTGATGTTATACGCGTTTTCGAGCGTATCGGGTACGGGCAGCGCGGTTTCGCGCCAGACGTGCGTCGGTTTTTCCTTTGCGGGTTCCTCAACGACTTTCGGCTTGCATCCGACAGTAGAAAGTACCGCCGCGAGTCCGAGGGTCAGCGCGATTGCGCGTGTAAATTTAACTTTTATCATTTGATCTCCCTTATAGTCAGATATTGCGGTTTGGAGCGGCTATTTAGTTGCTCTCGTTGACGTAAAGTGTTACGCGCGACTGGATGACGTTTGCCGCGTCCTCCGGAGATTTCGCGCCGGCAAATACCGCACTCGCTTCCTCGTTGATAATGCTCAGAACCTGCGTGTTCGCGCCGTAGATTGTGTGCGCGCTCTCAATCGCGCTCTGAATCTTCGCCGCCTCTTCCGCGGACAGCAGATAGTTCGCCTCGTTAAACTCATACGGGCTGCCGATCGCGCCGTCTACAATCGCTTTATACTCGTCGTAATTGTAGAACGTCTGCCCGAACATTGAGATTCCCTTGGAGAAGTCGCGGTTTTCAAACGGAGTCTGCTCGGTGGTAAGTTCTCTCAGGAAGCGGTTTCTGTTGATGGACAGAACGGCATTTCCGCCGCCGAAGCCGAATCCGCCGCCGCCGGTGGAGAGCTTAACGTCCTCGCGAATCAGGCTCGAAATGAAGCCCCACGCCGCATCCTTATGCACGGAAGCGGACGAAATGCTCAGGTTTGACTGCGGCATAATCGCGTTGCCGCTGTCCCCCGTCGTCGGGAAGCCGACGTAAGAAACCATCTCCTGGAACTGCTCATTCACCGAACGGATATCGCGGATTGCGGATATTGTCGATTGCAGCAGCAGCGTTCTGTTCTCCGGGAACTGCGTCTGGTTTGTCTGCTGGAACGTCGGGTCAAAGAAGTCCGGCGGCGTAACCTCCGTCGGCAGACGTTTTACAAACGTCAGGAAGTCGATAAATTCCTGGCTGTTAAACGTGCATTTGCCCGTCGACCAATCAATATACGTGTTGACAACATTGTTCGCTGCGCTGTTGAGGAAATCGGACGCCGACATCGCCATAAATCCGTTTGACATAACGGTCGCGTCGGGATATTTCTTCCACACGCTGTCAAGCTCGGCCGTTGTGATCGCCGTTTTGTCTCCGAAGGTCGATTCCTTGCCGACCGCGGTCTGAACAGAGAAGAACGGGAAGATGTGGTAGAGTTTGCCTTCATAGCTCGACGCTTGAAGCACATTCTCGAACAGATCCGAACGGTTGACGTTCGAGTCGTTCTCCAAGTACGGCGTCAGGTCTTCAAGCGCGCCCTTGGCAATGTATTTCGACGCTTGCAGTGCCTGCAACGACAGGATGTCGGGGCCTTTACCCGCGAGGATGTCGAGGTCAAGCTGCGTGATTCCCGCGCCGCCGTCAGAGGCGGTATTGTACTGGCTGTAATCTCTGATGTCGATACGCGTCGTTGTGCTGGTCTTGTTGAAGTTCAGGATTGCCGCCTTCGTGTCCGCGTCCATAAAGATGACGCCGAAGGTGATAACCTCTTTCTCGCCCGCTTTCGCGTCCGTATTTTCAGACAGGATTGCGAAAGTTGACGCGCCGCCGAAGCCTCCCGCGGCTCCGCCCTTGCGGACAAAGAATGTGCGGTTCGGCAGCGGATAGAACGCGGAAATCGTCGCTGTTTCGATGTCTGAGTTAATGTAGCTGACGATAACCTCTTCCTGCATCGTGTCAAGGCGCAAACCGTAGATATTGTCGCCCGATGCGTAGATAAACGCATAGTCGCCGAAGCCGGGGGCGAGCGTCGTTCCGCCGAAGCCGAAACCTCCGCCGCCGCCGCCGATTTTCGTTCCCGTGTAGCTCTTTCCTCCATCGGCGGATTTCGCTCCGTAGTTGATGGTTTTAATCAGGCTGCCGCCGTTCTGGCCGCCCTGTCCGCCGCCGACGACGTAGACGACGTTTCCGTCGCTCGCTTTTGCCGCGCCGGAGATGAACGAACCCTGCGACTCCGTGAGCTTGAACGCGAGGCCGCCCGTGGCTCCGTCAATGACGTAGACATTCTGTCCGCTGTACAGGTATGCGTTGCCCGCCGCGTCAAGAATGACGTTCTGCGGATACATCGAGTTGTCGAGCGCGGTGAGGTCAACCTCAAACTGCGTCTCGCCGCTCGGAAGAACTTTTACAAGTACGGTCGTGTAGAGTTGCTGCGCATACTGCGGATCGGTCTGGTCGTCCACCGTGTACGCCGCAAGCAACCATATGTTGCCCGCGTCGTCTATTGAGAACGACGTGAGCATCATCGTCTTGGTGATTTTCGGATCCTCGTCAAGGTCGCCCTCCGGCGCGGTCCATACGGTCTGCTCGTCCCCGCCCTCGTAGTTGACCGAGGATATCGACGAACTTGTGACCGCGAACGTCGTGTAGTCGAACGCCATCTTGTTGTAGTACAGGCGGTCACCCGCCGCCGTGATGACGGTATTCATCGACGAACCGAGGTTGATGGGAATTTCGGTTTCCTTGTATACGTTAGAGAACGCGCCGCCGGAAATCGGCGAACCGTTGCCGCTGCCGCCCGCGGAACCGGGGTCCGCATTGTTTTTGTTGCCGCATCCGGCAAACAGCGTGAGCGCAACGGCGCAGCACAGGATGATCGCGAGTATTTTCCTTGTTTTCATTTTTTATAACTCCTCTTATTGAATTGGTTATTTTGACTCGCTGACGTAAAGTGCGACACGGCTCTGAATAATCTTCACCGTCTCCTCCGCAGTTTTCGCGCCGGCGAGGAACGCGCCCGTTTCCTCCGTGATGATGTTGTTTATCTGCTGGTTCTGCGATATCGTCATTGTCGCGCCGGAGATGATTTTGCGCACCTTCGCGACCTCCTCCGCCGTCAGTTCGTATTTGCGGAACAGCTCGATATCAACGCCCATTTGCTTGACGCTGGTTTCAAGGAATTTGTCGTAATCCGCCGCGGAATAAATCGTCGTACCGGTACCCATTGTTCCGGTGTTTATCATAACGTTCAGTCCCTCGGACAAATCGCGCTCAGCCAGCGGGGTCATTTCAAGCGCGGCGTCGCGCTCAAACTTGTTCTTGTTCGCCGAAAGTGCCTGCATCCAGCCGCCCGAAACGAAATCAACGTCGAGGAACTTGCTGATGAAGCTCCACGCCTCCTCCTTGTGCTTTGAGGTCGCTGAAATCGCGAAATCGGACGACGCCGAGAGAATATGACCGCTCAACCCCTCCGGCGAGGGATAGCCCATATACGCGACCGGCTCGCCGAACGTGGATTCCGAGGTGCGAATGCCGCGCATACCGTCGTAGAACGACGCGTCCGCAAGCAGAATTTTGTTCTCCGCATATGCCTTTTTGAGGTTTTCGTCGCGGTGCATCCAGTAGTCCTCGCCGCGGCTGTTGTAGTCGATTTCCTTCGGGAAACGCTTCGCGAATTCAAGCGCGGCGATAAATTCCGGACTGTCGAAGCTGCACGTCCCCGCCGTCCAGTTCACATAGCGGTCAAGTCCGAGCAGGACGCTTATCTGTATCCACGTATCGGAGGTGACGTCCTCCATTATCGCGGCGTCGGGGTATTTATTCGCTATGGCGGCAAGCTCCGCCGCCGTGATGTGGTCAACGTCGCCGAATACGGATTGCTTGCCTATGAGCGTCGAAACCGCAAAGCCGGTCATAATGTGGTACAGCTTGCCGTCCGTTTCTCCCGCCGTTAGAATGTTCGGAAACAGGTCCTCGCGTCCGATGGTCGGGTCCGCGTCGAGGTACGGATACAGGTCCTCAAACACGCCCTTGGCAGAGTATTTCGACGCCTGAATACCGTTCGTAAGGCTGAGAATGTCCGGCGCGCGTCCCGCGAGAATGTCGGTGTCGAGGCGCGTCATACCCGCCGTGTAATCCTCGTTCGTGTTGTACTGGCTGTAATCCGTAATCATAATGCGCGCGGTCGTGCTCGCCTTGTTAAAGCGCATAACCTGGCTCGCTATGGCTTGGTCGCGGTACAGCGTTCCGAGCGTGATAATCGCCTTGTTCCCGAGCGACGCGTCCGGGTCCGGCGTGAGCAGGACGACGGGCATCTTCTCGTTTCCGGTGTAGTTTACGGGGTACTTCGCCAATATAAATCTGCCGTCGGACAGCGCGCAAATCGACGCCGCCTGCTGCATTTCAATATCGGAATTGAGCGTCGAAACGACAAGCTCGTCGGTCATCGTGTCGAGCTTAAAGCCATAGATGTCGCCGTTATAGTCAAAATAGAACGAATAATCGCCCGTTCCGGCCGTAAGCGTGTTGAAATACTTGTTGCCCGCGTAAGTACCGGCGGCTACGCCCTTTTTCTGCGCGAAATCAATCCTCTTAAAGGTCGTCTGTTGACCGTAGGTTGAATAGATGACTTCCCCCGTGTTCGTGACCGTCGCGCCCTGAATATTGTTCTCGTCGATTGAGAACGCGTAGGTCCCGTCGGCGTTGAGGACGTATAAGCCCTCATACCCGTAGATATATATATTTCCGTCCGGGTCGAACATCAGGCTGCTGACGTTGATGTTTGAATTTCCGGTAGCCTCATTCAAATCGTAGGTCGTCAGCGTTTCGCCCTCCTGCGAGAGCGTAATCAGATTGCTCTTGTTCTCCTGCGAGCCCCGCGGGTCCGACTGGTCGTATTTGTACCAGTTTTCCAGCACCCAAAGGGTTCCGTCGGCGGCAATGCCGAACGTCGAGAGCGAGGTCTGCTCAATAACCGTCGCCCCGGGGCCGTACTGTTCGTTGCGCCAGCTTTTAATTATCTTTTCGTCTCCGCCGTCAAGACTGTCGGAA